>WFZC01000233.1 GCA_015489765.1 Desulfobulbaceae bacterium | reverse complement strand
TGACAGCGCATTTTGATTTTACGAAAAGTTTTTCCGGCTTTTTGCCGGGCACGAAGTATTTTCTCGAGCTTTGACATTGCGATCTCCTTGTAACATATTGATATTACAAGTAAAAATCGCAACCCGCCCTCGCGGGCCTGTCAAGCAAAAATGCAGATTTCAGAAAAAAATTATAAACAAAACCAATCTGATACGGGCAAAAGTTTACGAAACCAGCCGTCCCGATTTGGTGCTATTACATGGTTTGCACTCATCTCGGGAATTGCTGTCTCGTAGTTCTTCAGGCCTCTTCTATTTTCATAACCGGACAACAGTGACCTTACAATGACAATATCCGATATAAGCAAATTTATTCATTGATGGATGACCAATAAAAGACTTTCTATTTTGCTGAATAACACTATTCCTCTCCCTAGGGAATCGGGCAGATAACCTAGACTTACGAATCCCACACTAGTTCATTCCTGTTTGCCGAACATACCAAGAGGTATGATGATCCCGGCTCATCGCCTTGACTGCAACACGCTTCCTGTTCAAAAACGCGGCCTGATGTTCGGCCAGTTGATCAAAAGGAAAGGGCACACGTCTTTCTGTTTGCCAATAGCCTATACCCTGATCCAGCCGGATCTCATAGCCCGTGCCATTCGGCCATCTTAGGGTCAACATGCGCGTATGCAACAGGTCTCGCCTCGTATAGTGATCATTGAGCGAAAAATCTGGACACCAGGAAAACAGCTGCCCGTAAACCTGCCGACGCATAGGATTACTTTGCCAGTCGTGAAAAAGTAAAAATGGGGTTTTCGTACCATCCGGCTGCAAAGCGGTTGTGGAAATGCTGACTTGGGTTGTCGTGCCAATTCCTCCTGGAAAGCCCTGCAACCCTTTCAGCAGATTGTGCAGTAACAGCAGCATCAGCGGAGAGCAGAGATAACGGTCAGTATATTCAAGAAGGCTTACAGGCTCCCTGCCTGCCAGCTTCTTTTGCAAACCTTCTTCTTTTGCAATGAGCAGGTTCCATGCCTTTGTGCCAAAATCAGCAAGCTGCCCATCCAGTTCCTGACCCATTTCAATGGTCCTGGTATCCTGGTCCACCTTTCTGAGCTCGGCTATCTTACGAAGGGGCCAGGACGAAGGTACAGACTCCAGGGGTGTATTCTTCCGCCAGCGAACAAACTGTCCCTCGGCGCTGCCTGCTCCCCAATTCCGCTCTGGAACCAGTAGAAAGTCATCACTTGCTGCCCAGCATACGGATTTCTTTTCACTGCCCATTTCAACGGCCCGATACATTTTCGCCGAACCCTGCATAAGTACCGGGATACTGGGCGGACAGGAGATTGTGTGCATGCCAAGCATGGTGGTCAGAGCAATCAACTCATCAAACTGAGAGGATTCAAGCGCATCCAGAACTGCTTCAGGCACCACCAGGTGGATCTTCACCCTCTCCTGTTTGAGGAAAAACAGTTCATCGCGCAGCCGCCAGTCAATGGGCTCCCAGTTCTCCGGTGATCCGCCCAGAAAAACTCGTACTTCACGCGCAGCAATTCTCTGGTATTCCCGACGTACGGCCATGGCAAGGGGATCCATTTCTAGTCGGGTCTCCCGCCCGAACGCCTGAAGTGATTCAGGCAAACTGAGCAGGGCGAGGAATTGTTCATCAATCAATGCCAGCGCTAGGTGACGATCAAGCTGATCAATATGATACTGCGTATCAAAAGAGAGCAAACATGCCTGGCAGGCACTGTCACAGTCGCGGGGACAGGTAAGTATTTCCCGCGTTTTTGCAAACAGTTCCGGCAGAAACTCCACAGACTGCGATACATATCCGGCTCCTCCCTGAGCCGTATCAAAGAGATAAACGGAAAAGATCGGATTGTCATGGGCATCCCGTACCGGGCTGACAGTTACCCCTATTTCCAGTTCCTCGATGCCCATCTTTTCAGCTAATGCCCGACGCAGCGCTACTCCCACCGTATATGCGGTCTCCCGGTCTGCCGGGACTCCCTGCACGCTGTACAGCTGCAGCTCCAAGACCTCCGTACGACGGGTCACCCCCAGTCGGATGTTTCTTTTTATTGCCCATGGTTCATGGCTGCCGGGACACTCCGTTTCACCGTACTCCCCGGTTCTTCCTCCCCGAAGCCGCCGGTGTGGCCGAGGTTCACCTTTTTCATCGACAAAAATAAACGGCAGCTCATCCTTAGAACGCATGGAATCGGCCCGCCCGCAACGCAGACACAGGGCATAGCCGCTGTCATGCAATCCATCGGAACGATGAATGATCATGGCCTGACGACTGACCCGGCA
Organism: Desulfobulbaceae bacterium; assembly: GCA_015489765.1. Lineage (GTDB taxonomy): Bacteria > Desulfobacterota > Desulfobulbia > Desulfobulbales > Desulfobulbaceae > DRLX01. The sequence goes on along the minus strand of WFZC01000233.1, from coordinate 4,508 downwards.
CCGTCCCAGCTTTACCGTTGGCAGGTATGCCCATTCAGCCTCCTGCATGGCGATCAGCGGGTCACGAACCGGTATATATTGAGGAGTATCAATGCGGTTATGAGGTCTCCAGCGAATATCGACTGCGAAACCGGAGGGTTTGAGGTACTCGTAGGCCTTGAGTGCATGGCTGTCATCCTGGCCGCAGGTTGTACAGATTTCCGGCTTGACAGGGGAATCACCGATAGCTCCACAGCTTTCACAGCGCCAGAACCAGCGAAACGATTGCAATTCAGGCGGCCCCTCCTGATCTGCAGGGATATGCCAGTTAAGTGTGACCCCTTCACTCCTGTAGACCCGACCATTCAACACGGTGTCTGTTCCGGGAGCATAATCGCGGATGGCAATGGTCAGGTCCCTGGCCGGATACCCTGCCCGAACCATCCGGTTATCTTCCCTGGCCTCATTTTCCAGGTGCTTCTTTTTGAAAGACAGCTCCTCGGCAGTCGTTGTGATCAGGGAGACGACCTCTCCGGGAAAACCGTACCCCGGTAAAAAACCCTTGGTGGTCAGTTCCGAGAGCAGATATTCCCGGCGCAACCGCTGCAGTTGAAATTCAAGGGCTTTTTCCGCCACACTGTCTCCTGCGGGAGTTCGCACATCATCCAGGTTTTTTTTCAGGGCCTCTACTTCATTCAGCCAAACAGTGGCGCACCTGTCGAGCATCTCTTTGCTCTGGCCAAGGATGTCATGGGCACTGCGGCCCTCGAGACAGGAACGGCGCAACAGTATGGCGACACCCTCCACAAGCGTCAGCACAGAAAGGGCATCCTGGCCGCACCAAGCAATAAAATGGTGCCAGGGGGCACTGTCTCCTGTTTCAGGTTCCTCGAAAAACCAACCGGTGTTCAAACGGTGTAGCTCTCCGGGGGCCTTTTCGTTCAAAAAAACGGCAAGAAGCATGGCATTGATATGGCGCTGGACAATAGCGGGACTATGCAGTGAAACCGCTGGCACTGCCAGACGGGTTGTAAAAGGCCAGAGTGGATTTGCAAAAACAGCCTCGCCGTGCGGCGTACTCTTACACAGGGTAAAGGCCAAGGATCCGGCCTCGCCTCGCCTGCCGGCCCGTCCGGCCCTTTGCAGGTAATTGGCCGGGTTGGGCGGAGCATTATGCATGGCCACACCAGACAGGCCACCGATATCCACCCCCATTTCCATGGTGGTGGAGCAGGAAAGCAGATTGATTTTTCCCTTCTTGAAATCTCGTTCCCGATCCGTGAGCTGGGAGCCGGACAACTGGGCGGAATGCTCGGCACTGCGAAAATACTTGCTGAACCGGGCGACCCGGTCATTAACATCGGTCCAAATTCCTCTGGAGCGTAATTGGGTCACGAGCGCATCTTTCTCAAGCCAGTCTTCGGCCTGTTCCGGCGAAGTATTCCAGAATGGATCCGGCAATGTTGGCATGGTGATCGGCGCGCATTCCGCCAGTTCCTGTGCAGGCTCTTCCGGCAGGTAGGGGGTGATTTTTCGGAAGGTGACCGGCAGCACCCTCCGGGTCACCGGGCAGAACCAGCCCTGCCTGACCTGGGTGATGACAGCCTGTTCTCGCATGTTCAGCTGAAATCCGCCTTCGGTCCCCTGAAGAACCGGACGTACCGACTGCCAGAGGGCAACCAGCAGCTCCTCAACAAGATCTCGCTGCTCAGGATCATCCAGGTCAACGGTAAAGGCATGAGCCAGCAGGCGAACCAGTCGTGAACGGCGTCGACCAGGACTTGCCGTGGAGGGCCAGTGTTGCTGGATAAAACTTAGTTTATCCCGGCCGGGCTGCAGCAGGATGGACGGTCGCCCAGGATAGCCTATCCAGCGCAGGATATCTTCAGTAATGAGCACAGCGGTCCGATACCTGACAGCAAAATCCAGAAAAAGACGAACCAGATCGCGCCATTCATCGTCTTGTATCCTCAAGCGTTTCGCCACATCAGGCAGTCCCGTTCCCGTGGATATCCCCTGGTAGTCAATGGCCAGCATACCGTAAGATTCAAGGGACCATTGCCGGTAGGGTCTGCGAAAAAATTCCCGCCACAGACATAACTCAGCCAGTTCCCTGTCTCCCATGCCAAGGGACTGTTCCCGCAGAGCAGGCAGCAGCCATCGTTTGAAATCATCTTTGGTCAGTAGCATGTCCCGGGCATCGTTCCAGGTGAGCCGTCCGGCAGGCGGTTTTTCCAGTTTCTGTAACTCCTGCTTCAACCCTTGCAGAACAGATTGTAAATCAGAATTCGTTGTTGCCACCGGCTCCAAAGCGGCAATTTGCGTCCGTTTATCTTCAATGGCCTTCTGATCAGCCACAGGTACCTTTTCCGCCACCGCGTGATAGAGCAGACTGCGGACATAATCCCGTTCAGCAGCCATCTGCAGTTTGACCGCAATCCTAGCTGTTCCCTGGCGGCTGTCGGTAAAACTTAAGATTCTGCGTCCATCAAAGGGTAAAGGTGCCTTTACCTGCTTGGGCGGCAAGTGTCTGAGCAACATGGGAATTGCCGTCTGCAGGAAAAAAGGTGCCCCTAGGCGGATAGGCACGCTCATCCTCAGTCGTCTGTCTGTTTTCCCGCAGAACGGGCAGGCCAGGACATTCCCTTCACCTGGCCCAAGAAGATGAACATCCACCCTCTCGTCCTGGTCACAATCCCAGTCCAGACGGCCATCAGGCAGCAGGCCGACCCTGTTGCCGTCCGGCGAGGCAACGAGAATCCGGCGTAGGCCGGACCCGGCAGCAATGGTATTACTCTCCTCATGCTCTTCGAGGTCAACAGGATCCAGTTCCTGCTGAAATTCATCTTCATCCACCTCAAATATGTCCTGCCGCAAGCGGTCCGCACCCTTGAGGGACGATTCCAGCACTGCCAGATGCTCACTGCCGCATTGCCGGCACTGCATAAGCTCATACACCGGAAATCCGCAACCATCGCAGTTTTTGCGCCTCTCTATGAACACCTTACCGAACGGCCATTCACCCGTTTCCAACTCCGTATCGGTCCTACCGCTGCAATTCGGGTTGGCGCAAGCCCACAGGCCGGCGATCGTCCGCTGGAAAAAATGGCCGCGCAGGGGGAGAAACGACTCGCCCTGCTGTGCCTTACTGGCCAGATCCAACAGTTCAAGGGTCTGGGCCAAGGCATTATTACTGCTTTTTCCAAAAATCATTGCACTGATCGCAGACAGTGTCTGCGGCTGCACGGCCAGGCGCAGCCGCAGCTTTCGCATCACCGGATCTTTACTGAGCCGGTCAAAACGATCCTGCACCGACAACGGCCGCAGCGTATCTGCCCCAACCCGCTGCAGCTCTTCTGGTGCGACATCGGGCAGGGCCGGAACCGCTCGTTCGCCCTGGACAACCGAGACCTGATCCACGGAAACCCCGGCAATATCGGCCAGAAATTCCCTGAGCTGCTCCGAACGGTCGGCACCTGCGGCAATGGTGGCCGACGTGGCAATAAAATGGACATCTTCGGGCCGACAGCCAAAACCATGCAGCACCCGGCGCAGCAGCAGGGTCAACTCCGCAGCCTGGGAGCCAATGTAGGTATGGGCCTCGTCAATGACAATCCAGCGGAGCGTGCCCTGGGACTGCTCAAGGATCGGCCGGTCATCGCTACGGACCAGCATGTACTCCAGCATGGTGGCATTGGTTACCAGAATTGGCGGCGGCTCGTTGCGCAGCCTGCGCCGGTCCGCCACCTCGCTCTTCCATTTTGACGCTTTGGTCTCATACTGCGTGTCGCCATTATAAAGACAGTAGCGGATTCTGCCGCCAAAGGGCTCGGACCAGGCCGTGAGCCGGTCTTTCTGGCTCTTGATCAACGCGTTGAGCGGGTAGAGAAACAAGGCCCTGACCCCGACCAGGGGCCCGTCAGCCGTGTCACATTCACTGGCCAGGTCATTGAGAATGGGAATAAGAAAACACTCGGTCTTACCAGAACCGGTCCCACTGGAGACAATCACCGAGCGGGGCGGCTTGACGGCCAGGGCCTGCCAGCTTTCCATCTGGTGTCTATACGGGTACAGAGAGGTGGGAAAGATATAGTCATCCGAAATATCCTTACCCCCTTTACTCAGTGCTTCGACAAGTGACGGGTGCAGCATGTTGCCGGACAGCTCACCAAAGGTCTTTTCCGCTGTTTTCCAGCCAAAGGTTGCCTCAAAAACCGGATCGGCAAGAAACGAATGGTCGATACCGGGACTTTGTTGAAACAAGGTGCGGAGATGTTCACGCAGGGAATGATTGCGAAAGCTGAACATGCCAAGCGAGGCCCTGGAGGCGCCAAGATTCAACTGCTCTGAGAGCGAGGAAAAAAATGAATTCGTCATATGTGATGGACTCGTAAAAAGTCTGCCTTGATTAACTTGCTGATTTTATATCCTAAAATCTAATTCTTTGCTTGCTTGACTACGTGAAACATGTTATATTATTTTCGTAAAATCAACCAAATGGACGAAAAGCCATGTTTCACGTGAAAAAC
>WFZC01000232.1 GCA_015489765.1 Desulfobulbaceae bacterium | reverse complement strand
TCTCTTTCCAGGCCAGGGGTCACAGTATATCGGCATGGGCAAGGCCTTTGTCGAACAATCGGATGAGGCCGCTGAACTTTTTACCCGGGCAGGCAGCCTCTGTAGCCTTGATTTTGAACAACTCTGCTTTGAAGGCCCCATGGAGGAGCTGACCAGGGCCCGCAACCTGCAGCCAGCCCTGACCTTGGTCAATCTGGCTTGCCATCAGTATATGCGGCACCGGCTGCCTGAATTTGTCCCTTCCCATGTTGCCGGCCACAGCCTGGGTGAATATTCTGCCCTGTATGCAGCCGGTGTTGTCAGTCAGGATGATACCATACGGCTGGTCGCCAAGAGGGGCGAGCTGATGGAACGGGAGGGCAGGCAACATCCGGGCGGAATGCGGGCCGTGCTTGGTCTCACCGTTGAGGAGATTGATGATATATTGAAGGATTATTACGGCGGCGTGGTTGTGGTGGCCAATCATAACTGCGAGAAACAGGTGGTGATTTCAGGTGATATGCAGGGGCTTGATGATGTTGCCGCAATCTGCCAGGACCAGGGAGGCCGGGTGATTCCCCTAAATGTCAGTGTTGCCAATCACAGTCCCCTGGTGGCCGGAGCGGTCGATGATTTTGCCGCCTTTATGGCCGATGTTGACTTTCATACTCCACGGGTGCCGGTTCTTTTCAATGCCACTGCCTCACCCATCTCGGAACCCGATGAAATACGTGCTGTCATGGCCAGGCAGATCGCCTCGCGGGTCCGCTGGTATGAGATCATCCAGACCATGATCAGCGACGGGGTTGAGCTGTTTGTCGAGCTGGGCCCGAAAAGCGTGCTCACCGGTTTGATGAAAAAGATTCTTCCCAGAAAAACTTCAATAGTCTGTGTCCAGGCCGATACCCCGGAGTTGATCGATAAAGTTTGCGCTTTGATTTCAGAAAATTAACCATTTGTGCCAACAATACCCTTCTTCGCGCTTGACAGATTATTTCCTTTCGGGTAAAAAAATTATTTTTGCCTGTTTTTTCGAAATTTGATGGAATGGTGAGAACTGGTAAGGATGGGAAGTGGTATTCCTTCTTTCTCGCCAACATATTCAGGCATTGCGGAATCTGCGTTTTTCCCGTTCCTGTCCGGCGTGTTGATGACATGGCGGCTATTTTTACGTAGTGGTGTAATTATATATTATGTTTGAAAATCTTACGGAACGCCTGGAGGGAGTTTTCAAGAAGCTCCGCGGCCATGGCAAGCTGACGGAAGAAAATATCAAGGACGGCATGCGTGAAGTGCGCCGGGCCCTTCTTGAAGCTGATGTCAACTATTCCGTAGTCAAGGATTTCATTGCCTCGGTGACCGAGAAGGCTGTCGGTCGCGAGGTATTATCCAGCCTGTCTCCCGGTCAGCAGGTGGTTAAAATTGTCCACGATGAACTGGTAGAACTGCTGGGCAGCAGGACCGAGGGGCTTCGCCTTGACGGCCGTCAACCGGTGACCATCATGATGGCCGGGCTCCAGGGATCGGGTAAGACGACCACGGCTGCCAAGCTCGCCAAACAGCTCAAGGAACAAGGCCGCAAGCCCTTGCTGGTGCCGGCGGATGTGTATCGGCCCGCGGCCATTGAACAACTCCGGGTCCTGGGTGAGCAGATCGGGGTGGAGGTCTTTGATTCGGCAACCGACCAGAACCCGGTTGATATTGCCCTCCGGGCCTATGATTATGCCCGCCTTGGCGATCCGGACACCGTTATCATCGACACCGCCGGACGGCTGCACGTTGATGAGGAGTTGATGGACGAGTTGCGCAATATTAGCGAGGCCGTCCCCCTTTCCGAGGTGTTGTTCGTTGCCGATGCCATGACCGGCCAGGATGCTGTCACGGTCGCGGACAAGTTTAATTCGGATCTGGAAATCACCGGTGTTGTCCTGACCAAGATGGAAGGTGACGCCCGTGGCGGCGCTGCCCTATCCGTCAAAAAAGTGACCGGCAAGCCGATTAAATTTGTCGGTGTCGGCGAAGGACTTGATGCCCTGGAGGTCTTTCATCCTGATCGGGCCGCATCACGGATTCTGGGCATGGGTGATGTCCTGTCGCTCATTGAAAAGGCGGAAAAGGTCGTTGACCAGAAAGAGGCAAAGCGTCTTGCCCGCAAGATCCAGAAGAATGCCTTTACCCTGGAGGATTTTCTCGATCAGATCCAGCAGATCAAAAAAATGGGAAATCTTGAGCAGCTGATGGGTATGATTCCCGGCATCAGCAAGCTCAAACAGCTCAAGGACGCGCCAAAACCCGATGAGAAGGAGCTGGCGCGAACCGAGGCAATTATTCGCTCCATGACCAGGAAGGAGCGGCAGAACCACCGCATTATCAATGCATCAAGACGTCAGCGGATTGCCAGGGGTTCGGGAACTTCGGTGGCCGAAGTCAATCGGGTGCTGAAGAGCTATACCATGATGCTGAAGATGATGAAGAAGATGCGGGGTAAATCCGTTATCCGCGGGGGCAAACGCCGCAAACTGCCCAAAGGGTTACGCCGGTAGTTATGGACGGCGAATAACAGGGGTGATTGCCGGACCATGCCTGTGTAAATCCGGATCGAAAAAAATAAAATTTTAATAGTATAACAACCAATGGAATGCAGTACCGGTTCTGCCGGTATATGGAGGGAGGAACTAAATGGCGGTACATATTCGTTTAACCAGAAAAGGACGGAAAAAGAACCCGTTTTACCGCATTGTCGTTGCCGACAGCCACGCGCCCCGGGACGGCAAATTTCTTGATGTTATCGGCACCTATGATCCCATGCAGGAACCGGCCGCCATCAAGGTGGATGACGAAAAGCTAAATGACTGGATGGGCAAGGGCGCCCAGCCGAGTGTCACGGTAAAGAGCCTGCTGAAAAAACATGCCGAGGCAACCACCGAGGCGGCGTAATTGAAAGAGCTGATCACCTTTATCGCCGAAAAGCTTGTCGACAGGCCCGAGGATGTGAATGTGGTCTGCCGGGACGAAGACGACTGTATCACCATCGAACTGCGGGTTGCCAAAGAGGATTTGGGAAAGGTCATCGGTAAACAGGGACGAACTGCCAGGGCCATGCGCACTGTGCTGGCCACGGCCACGGCAAGGTCGGGAAAACGTTCCCGGCTTGAAATTCTGGAATAGGAATGGTCGACCGGAAGGGGGATGATTTTATCCCGTTGGGGAAAATAAGCAAACCGCACGGCATCCGTGGTGAGGTGAAAATTTATCCCTATTCCGGCAGCCCGGAACAATTTGTCTCAGCCTACAACCATGTGTACATGGCAGGGCCCGGCCCGGCCCGGTTGATCGAACAGAGGATTGAACGGGCCAGGGTCCAGGGAAAACAGGTCCTTGTGAAATTTGTTGACTGTGGGGACAGAACCACGGCCGAGCAGATGGCCGGCAAAGAGGTTTTTGTTCATAAGGATGATCTTCCGGAGCCCGGTCGGGACGAGTTTTACCTGCATCAGCTGGTGGGAAAAGATCTGGTTGATCATGCGGGCGCATTTCTCGGGATTGCCAACCGTGTCATGACCAGTGGCGGCCAGGATCTGCTGATTGTTAACAGCCATGGCCGGGAATTTATGGTGCCTGTTGTTGGTGCCTTTATACAATCCATTGATAAAGACAGGGTTGTGCTTGATCTTCCGCCCGGCCTGCTCGAGATTAATGATTAGACTGCCGCCGGCGCCCTGGATGACATGCTCTTTGATGTTGTAACAATTTTTCCCCAATTGTTGGCATCACCGTTGCAGGAAGGGATCCTGAGACGGGCCCTGGCAGCCGGCAGGATTGATGTCCGGTTGCATAATCTGCGTGATTATGCGCTGGACAGGCATAAGATGACCGATGACCGGCCGTTTGGCGGCGGTGAGGGCATGGTGATGAAACCGGAACCGCTTGCCGCCTGTCTTGACGATATTCAGGGTGAGTCCCCCGGCCATGTCCTGCTCTTGTCCCCGCGCGGCCAAACCTATGATCAGAGGCAGGCGGAACGGTTGGCCGGATACGAGCGCCTTATCCTGGTATGTGGTCGATATGAAGGGGTTGATGAACGGTTTACAGAACTGTATGTCGATGAAGAGATTTCCATCGGCGATTATATACTGACCGGTGGTGAACTGGCTGCCCTGGTGCTGATTGATTCAATCACTAGGCTGCTTCCCGGGGTGCTGGGATGTTCGGAGTCAGCAGCCAATGACACCTTCAGCCACGGATTATTGAAGCATCCGCAATACACCCGGCCAAGAGTTTTTGCAAACCTTGAGGTGCCTGCGGAACTGCTGTCCGGGAATCATGCGGAAATAAGCGCCTACCGATTCGTGCAATCGGTACGCCTGACCATGGAGCGCAGGCCGGAACTCCTTGCCGGGGTAACCTTTACCGCCGGGGAGAGGAAAATTCTTGCCCGGGCCGGACTGCTTGACGAGGTGCAGCCATTGCTCAAGATATGACTTTTCGTCCCCGGGTTGATGTCGCCCTTGTCCACGCACCGGTCATTAACCGGCAGGGCGATGTGATCGGTTCTGCTGTGACCAACCTTGACCTGCACGATATTGCCAGGGCCTGCCGGACATTCGGGGTTGATACCTATTGGGTGATCACCCCCTTTGCCAGACAACGGAAACTGTCAGAGCAGATCATCAGCCATTGGCTTGCAGGGCATGGGAAAAAGGCCAATCCAGACAGGGGAGATGCGCTTTCCCTGGTCCGTATACAGGCAGATCTCGAAGGGGTTATTGAGCAGGTTCGCGCAAAATGGGGACAGAAGCCGGCTGTGGTTGCCACCTGTGCCGGAGAAGGGCAGGGTGGGATGATTTCCTATTTGAATCTGCGTAACAGGATCAGGCAAGGGGCGCCTGTCCTGCTTCTGTTCGGCACGGCCTGGGGCCTGGCGCCGCAGGTATATACCAGAGTAACGGCTACCTTGCCGCCGGTCCATGGCTTTGGTGATTATAATCATCTCTCGGTCCGCTCGGCAGCGTCTATTATTCTTGACCGGTTGCTCGGGAACAGGGAAAATTGCCAGGACTGTTGATAGCGGGCCGTCAACACCGATTGTTCAAACGCCATACAGCCGCTT
>WFZC01000231.1 GCA_015489765.1 Desulfobulbaceae bacterium | reverse complement strand
GGCCGATGTCCTGATCATTGAAACCTTCAGCCAGCTGCGGGAAATTCTCCTGGCCATTGAAATCGCACGCCGGGAGGCGCCGGAGCTGCCGGTGATCGCCCAGATGGTCTTTCCGGCCAGGGGCATGACCGTGCACGGCGAGGATGCCTTTACCTGCGGCCTGCGGATGCGGGAGGCGGGCGCTGACCTGGTCGGAACAAATTGCGGCCGCGGTATCGACACCATGGTTACGGCTGTTTCGCAGATGTCGCCCCTTGCCGGCGAGGGCACGCCGCTTTCCGCCTTTCCCAATGCCGGTATGCCGGAAATGGTGGGCGGCAGGACGATCTATCCGGCCCAGCCAAGTTATATGGCGGCCCGGGCCAGGGAGATGATCAAGCTGGGTGTCCATCTGATCGGCGGCTGCTGCGGCACCACCCCTGCCCATATCCAGGAATTTCGTTCCGCCCTGCGCATCCGGCCGGTCCGGGTGCGGGGTGAGCGGGTCGCCACCAGTGACAGGGAAGCGGGAGATATCGAGACAACCTTTAAACAGGGTGGTTTGCTGGCAGGCCTGGACAGAAAACGGCTGCCGATCATTGTGGAACTTGATCCACCCACCCATCTCGATGTGGACTCGGTCCTGCACGGGGCCGGGGAGTTGACCAGGGCCGGAGTGGATGCTATCTCCCTTGGCGAGAGCCCGCTTGCCATTCTCAGGACAGGCAACCTGGGGATGGCTGCCCGCATTCGCCAGCAGTACGGAGTGCAGACCATTATCCACCAGACCGGCCGCGATCTCAATGCCCTCGGGCTCCAGGCCAGGATGATGGAGGCCCATCTGCTGGGAATTGAGGCAGTGCTTGCCGTCAGCGGTGATTCGGCCGCCGGCACCGATCAGCCCGGCGTTACCGGTGTCTTTGACCTGCGCTCCGAGGGCTTGATCCGCATGCTTGCCGGTCTCAACCGGGGGGTCAACCTGGCCGGTCGTTCGATCAAGAAAGAGACGAATTTCTCCATCGGCGCCGCATTCAGTTTTCGGCCGGCCAAGCCGGGCCTGCAGATCAGCCGCCTGGAAAAGAAGGCTGCGCTTGGCGCCCGCTTTGCCATGACCCAGCCCCTTTTTTCCAGGGAGGTGGTCGAGCAGATGATGGAGGCGGTCAGCCATATCGATATCCTCGTCTTTCCCGGTATCTTTCCCCTGATTTCCTCCCGTAATGCCGAATTTCTCCATAACGAGGTGCCGGGTATTTCCGTGCCGGACGACCTGCGGGCCCGGCTGGCATCCTATGACCAGGTAGCGGACCAGCGCAAGGCGGCCCTCGAGTATACCGGCCGTCTGATCGAGGACATTCAGCCCAATATCCATGGGCTCTATCTCATCAGTCCGCTCAATAAATGGGACATAGTCCTTGATTTTGTCCGGCAGGTACGGGAAGCGGCCTGATCCTGCCTGCCAGCCCCGGCGATCTTTGGGTGAACGGGATCAGCGGCAGGTCAGGGCGTATCCTCACAGTAAAACCACAAAATAAAAAATAGTGTTTGACAACAACAAAGGATTGGTTAAAATTGAATTAAATATACATTAAATAATCAGTATGGAATCAGTCGCTGGTTTAACGTTCAACTTCCAGAGCGACTAAAAACTATCTGGTAAAGCGAATACCGTGCTCCATAGCTTCCAGCACAGTATTCACTGTTTGTGAGATGGAAGCACGCCTGTTGGAGCATTCCCATGGCTTTTTCCCTGTATATCATTTCTTTTCCGCGCGGGCAGTTTTTTGTTTTTTATCATGCCGTGTTTCGGTGGAAATCTGTCCTCCGTCCACTTGTATCGTTGTCAATTTTCCCTGTCATGGACAGGTATATCTCTAACTTTACCAAGGAGTACGTGTATGTCTACTCAACTCTTTACCTCTGAATCAGTCTCAGAAGGGCATCCCGACAAGGTTGCCGACCAGATTTCCGATGCCGTTCTCGATGCCATTCTTGCCAGTGATCCCCATCCGGAAAACGCGCGCGTGGCCTGTGAGACCATGATCAAGACCGGTGTCGCCATTGTTGCCGGTGAAATAACGACCGAGGCCTGGGTCGATCTGGACGACCTGGTCCGCAAGGTGATCTGCGATATTGGGTATACCAGCTCCGATGTCGGCTTTGACGGTTCGACCTGCGCGGTCATGTCCCTGATCGGCAAGCAGTCTTCGGATATTGCCCAGGGCGTGGACCGCACCTCACGGGAAGAGCAGGGGGCCGGCGACCAGGGGATGATGTTCGGTTATGCCACCAATGAAACCGATGTCCTCATGCCCGCGGCAATTACCTATGCCAATCGGCTTGTGCAGCGTCAGTCCGAGATCCGCAAGGCCGGGGTCCTGCCGTGGCTGCGGCCCGATGCCAAGAGTCAGCTCACCCTGCGTTATGAAGACGGCAAGGTGGCGGCCATAGACGCGGTGGTGCTGTCGACCCAGCATGCCCCGGAGATCGAGTATGAAAAACTCAAAGAAGGGGTGATGGAAAATATCATCAAACCGGTTCTGCCTGAAAAATGGCTGCACGCGG
>WFZC01000230.1 GCA_015489765.1 Desulfobulbaceae bacterium | reverse complement strand
GATATTGGTGGATTCCTGCATGGCGCCTTCCGCTGTCTGGGCCAGCGAGATTCCGTCGTTGGCGTTTCTGGCCGCCTGGTTGAGACCGCGGATCTGGGCGGTCATGCGGTCGGAGATGGCGAGCCCGGCCGCGTCGTCCTTGGCCGAGTTGATGCGAAGGCCCGAAGAGAGCCTTTCCATGGACGTGGAAAGGTCGCGCTGGGTCCGGGCGAGGTTCCGTTGAGCATTCAGCGATGCTACGTTTGTATTGATCGTCAAAGCCATGGTTCATCCTCCATGAAACTATGTTCCGCCTGGTCGTCAATGATCCGACCACTGGCTCACGATACAAACGCAACATCTCTCAACTGTGTCTCTCGCTTACCTTTTCGGCACCTCCGTATCCATGCTTAAGTGATTTTGTATCTTTTTCTCTGCCAGGTTCGGCAGCCCACCGCTGCCGGTACGTTGTCACCTCACCCCGACCGCATCCCGGTCCCGATCCAACATCAATTTTCCAGTTCTCGGGGCCATTCTATTTCCGCCAGAACCCCGGCGAGTATCCTCACCCCTTCCCTGTACACATCGGCCGCCTCCTGCCGGGAATCATAAAAGTAGAGGCAGATACAGAGATGGCTCAACAGATCGCTGAGGAGGCGGGAGCAGATATCGAGCCTCGAATCATGTGCATCGCTGCGGCACTGTTCCAAAACCCGGGCAATGACGGTATTGAGGCGCCGTATCGCCTCAGGCCAGGAAAACTCCTCCATTGCGAGCAGGTCCGGCAGCCGCCGCTGCAGGCACCGGAAACGATCCTTGCCGCTCCCATGAAAATACTGCCAGTGCTTTCCCTGTTCAGCCGGGACAAAAAAGGCTGTGATCTCCTGCACGGCACCGTGCCTGTCCACCTTGCTGTCCGGGCGGCATTCTGCAACGGTGGCCGGCTCCGCACCCTGCACCAGGGCGCCGTCTGAAAGGTTGATGACACGAATCCCCTGCCCCGAGCGGCCGATGGCCTTTTCCACCGCCAGCCGCGCCTGGGTGAAAAACGGCGTGGAGTGGACCGGCTCTGTACCAGGAATATTGGCCGGCACCACCTGGGTGGCGGTATTATGGGTTGTGAACGGCCGGATCTCTCCTCCCTTTTCATCAATATAAAGGGTTCCACGGGCATGGTGATTTTCCAGGGCCCGGAAGCCGAAATCGCATCCCAGCAGGAAGATGGTCGCGGGCCGGCAGTGGCAGGCCAGGGCAAAGGCGAGATTGGTGCTGGACGGGGCGACCGCATCGAGAAGGGTGGTCCTGATATGCACCGGATGTGAAACACCGGTCGCCGCCACCAGCAACGGTGTTTGGGTCAGAGACATGTAGGATGCCGCAGCTTGATAATTGAGGACCAGTGGTACATCCGGATAAAGTTCCATCTTCTGAACCAGTTTCTCGTGAAAGACGGTATCCAGGCAGAACTGGAAATCGGGCCGAATACCGTGCCGGCGCAGAACCCTGACCGCGGTATGGACCGAGAAGATGACCAGGGCATCCCGATACTCCTCCAGCCAGGGAAGGGTCTGGTTCAGGGACGGCCCGCTGGCCACCACAGCGATGGTGAGCGGCCGGGCCGCAGCAGGCCGGCCTGCAAGCAGGGGCAGGCCCCGTCTCAGGTTGGCCATGCCCTGAATATGATCTCTGGCCTGATGGTCCATGGGATAGAAGATCTGGATCTTGGAGCGCTGCAGCACACGAAACTGTTCCACATAATAGGGGGTTCGCTCCATCACGTAACCGGGCAGCACGCGGCACCAGAGGTGGGGCGTGATCCGGTAGGCAGAAAAGAAGGCATCAAAGACCGGGTTGCCGAGCTGGGGACCAATGAAGAGGTACAGCTGCTGCTCTTTGTCCCAGACCGCCTCGTAGTCGAGGAAATAGAGGGAGACCTCGAACCGTTCCGGCTCCGGTTCCACAAGAAGCACGGTGTCGACCTCGGTGGCAAGGAGGTGGTGGGCGATATGGAGGCCATGGAAGATACCGAGAAAGATCACCGGCGGGGAGAAGCGGCGGTCTTCGCCAATGGGCTTCAGGTTGACCACCCCTCTCCTGTATCGGGCAAGATACTCGGGAAAACGGGCCGCAAGCCGTTCAAACATGGCGGTCACCGGCCGGGCATGCATGGGGTACTGCTGCGGCGCGGCCACCTCGAGCGCGAAAAGATCGACCCAGGCCGAGTGCTCCTGCGCCGCCATCATCTCGGCAAAGGAATCAAGAGGATCGGGATGGGCCACCTGGCCGGTCCGCCCGTCCACCACCGAGAGAAAAGAGTCGGTGATCTGGATGATGTAGGGACACTGCTGTTCTTCTATGAACCTGTCAACCTCTGGATACCGCTCCCGGAAAAACTCCCGGTTCCGCCTGTAGAGGTCGGCAATGATACGCGGCCTGTCGTCGGCGTCAGCGCTACGAAGCTGCTGGAGAATGGTGAAGCCCATGCTGATCAGGTCCGTTGCTCATTCTTTTAATACACTTGACCACCAGAATGTCGGCCCGGCGAATGCAGGCCAGAATTCGGGAATAGATGGAACCGATCAGGGATATTCAATTTCCCCGGATCAATGCAGGCCTTATAAGCAGTTGCAGGGTGCCACCGCTGGTCGTGATCGAACTTCACAATTACACACCCGGTATATGGGCTACCTGCACGGGCCTAAGGAAAAGCCAGACATACCTGGGCATGTTCAGGCCCGCTCAAGGCTCCATGTTCACAGGAGTGGGTCACACTCATGGTGATGAAGTCGATACGCCCCCCGCGAGTCTGCGGTCTCGGCAGGGAGCAGGGAGTAAGGAGAGTTCTCCCATGCCGCCGGACACAACGGACCCCGAACTTCCTGCTGTTGCGGCAGAGCTGGTCAATGGGGCGATGGTTACCAAGGGATTCGACAGGGTAACGGCTGTGAAGCGAAAAAACCGGAACCAGTATGGCAAAACGCTTTCCTGCCAAAGCTCAGGCTCAGTGTTGCATTCCATCCCTTACGAGCAAACAGACCGGGCAGCCGCTATTCCAGCCCGACGACCAAAGACGAGGCAGTTGGTGATCATTGTGCCTCCTACCCTGTCCCCGCCGTGCATGCCGGCCGCTACCTCGCCCGCGGCAAAAAGGCCGGTGAGCGAGGTTCGGCCATGCTCGTCGATGGGAATACCGCCGTTTGACGCCTGGGCGTGCGGGCAGATGCGGTAAACCGGGCGGTCAGTGGCCGGATCGATGACATCAATGACACCGTCTTGAATGTCGGCCAGAGCGCGGAGAAAACGTTCATCCACCTGCCGGTCTTTCTGGAGATTGCTGATGGGCACGTGCAATCGCCGCTGCCGGACAAGATTCTCTTCCAGGCCGCACACGTCGATCTCGCTGCCATCCGGAGCCCGGAAACGCCACCGTCCGGACCAGAGCGCGTGGACAGGAAAACGGTACCGCTGAAATGCCACGTCTTCCCAGACCCACTGCGTATACTCAGTGTTTTTGAGGCCGACACCAGCCTCAAGAGCCAACCGGTAACCATCGCCGGTAAGATCAGGACTGACGATGGTGCGGGGCCACGAGGCTGCGTTGCCGCCTGTGGCCAGGATGACGGATGGTGCCAGAAGGCGAATATACTCTCCATCACGCTCCACCACCACGCCGCGGCAGGTAGCACCGTCTGCCACGAGCTCCACGGCCCGGCACCGTTCCCAGGTCTGTACACCGGAGGCACGCAGTTGCGCCTGCAGGTTATCCCTGATTTCCGCCAAATTGTCAAGCAGGAGGGCGAGAGGCCTGGTGCAGAAACAGGGGACAACGCGCAACAGGCGGCCGTTTCCATCTGTCCGGAACCGGGCCCCATATGCCAATAGGTCCTGAACGGCGCGCTCTGATTCTTCCACCAGAACACGACTCAATGCGGGAATATTCGTGCCTTGGGACAGCACAGCGATGGCCAGGTATAACGCCTCCCGCTCGACGTCGGTACCTCCATAAGTAAGGCCCCAGCCACCGTTTATGTTGGCAAAGGAAGAGCCGGAACCAAAGAGCCGTCCCTTGCACACGAGGACAACATGGGATAACCGCCTGCCGGCAGCCAACGCCGCCCGCACCCCGGCCAGCCCGCCACCCACCACCACACACTGGACCTCCCGGCATATTCGGACCATGGCCTTCAATGCAGATGCGTTCCTCAGAGTCCCGGCAGGTGATACCCCGGCCGCCGGGCGCCTGCCCCTCCCTGTTTCGACTGCCCGGGCAAGAAAATAAAGAAAAAAGAGCTCAACCCCTTGACCCTGCCTGACGATAAGATACCATAGAACCAATCGTTCACCAACCAAACAGTTTCCTGGTTCGTGCGATTTTCATTTTGCTCCAGCATGCGAGTCCTGCGGTGTTTCATTGTGATTCACGCTACATGAAACACCGCAAGGCGAAAAAACGGGGACAAACCGGGATCCCGGATGATCTTTACCCGTCTGCATCACTGTAAAAAGAAACATCTTTAAATCATCTATCTTTTTCCAGGTGCAGAGGGGTGAAACGCTCAATTGAGGAGTTTACGGAATCCTGATTGCCTGATGGAAAAAAACAAGGTGATATCACTTAATCATTCACACTTTTTCCTGCCAACCACGCAGTTCAGGCAACTCGCCATCCTGCTGGCCGTGCACCACGAGCCGAACCTGAGCCAGCACCGAATCGCGGCCCAGTGCCATATGAGCAGCGCCATGGCACATCAGTATATCCGCACACTGCACAAAAAGGAATTGATCCTTGTCCAGGCCAGGAACAAGCGGGACCGGGCCTACCGTTTGACCGACAGCGGACGTCAGTGGTTGTTTTCACTGCTTATGCGTTGCTCGGCCGAGATCGTCCAGCTCTATGCCCAGGCCAAGGTGGAGCTGATAGAAAAATTCTCGAAACTCTTCGGGAATCAGCCCGGATCAAGGATCGTGCTTTTTGGCGGTTCCGAAACAGCGTCCCTGGTGATCCAGGCCCTGCACCAGGTTCCCGCTGTCACCATTGCCGGCATCGTGGACAACGATCCATCCAAGTGGTCCACCTGCCTGGAAGGCATCCCCATTCAGTCTCCGGACAACCTGGAAGGCCTTGATCCCACGGCCATTGTCATCGCCTCCTTTGCCAAACACAAGGAAATCCATGATTCCATACGGCACCTGGAAAACAAAGGCATAACCATCTGCACCCTGGCATCGATCTGATATGGATAGCCAGACCATCCACATAGGCACCACCCCTGTGGGCGACGGGTATCCCACCTATATCATCGCCGAGATCGGCATCAACCACAACGGCGATGAGGAAACCGCGGTCCGCCTCGTGGAAGCAGCCAGGGACGCCGGGGCCAACGCTGTCAAGTTCCAGAAACGGCATCTGCCAAGTTTATATCCACGGGAGGTTCTGGAACACCCGGAACGGTTCGAGCAGGCTTTTCAATACATGATCCCATTGCTCAAGAAAGTGGAGCTTCCTGATGCGGTCATATCACGTCTGCGAAAACGGACCCGAAAACTGGGACTTGATTTTCTCTGCACGCCCTTTGATCCGGTGAGCGCCGACTTTCTCCACGAACTTGGCATTGATGCCTTCAAAATCGCCTCCGCTGACCTGACCAACAGCCCCCTGCTAACCCATGTATCCGGTTTTGGCAAGCCAATGGTCATTTCCACCGGTATGTCGCACTGGGAGGAAGTGGAGGCGGCCGTTGCACTGTTATCAGCCCGACACAACGATTTTGCCCTGCTTCACTGCCGAAGTGTCTACCCGGTCTGGCCCAGGGAAGTGAACTTGCGCATGATCAACCGGTTGAAGCGCTTTGGCGTGCCAGTCGGCTACTCAGGCCATGAACTGGGCATCACGGTCTCTCTGGTGGCCGCCTCCATGGGGGCCTGTATCATCGAAAAACACCTGACCCTGGATCGACGCCAGGAAGGACCGGACCACAAGGTGAGCCTGGAGCCGTACGAATTCAAACGTCTGGTCAGAGACATCCGCATTGCCGACCAGGCAGTGGGCAAAAAAAAACGGATCATGCTGCGCGGCGAGGTGCTCAACCGAGAGCTCTTCGGCAAGAGTCTCGTGGCAGCAACAGACATTGAAGCCGGCACCATCATAACCCGGGATATGGTCACGGTGCAGGGGCCGGGAAAGGGGCTGGCCCCGCTTCACCTGGACCGGCTCGTCGGCCGACGGGCCAAGCGGGGCATGCGCAAAGGTGAGCTTTTCCTGGAACAGGATCTGGAGAATGGGGAGCACCAGAATATTGCACAATGCTTTCGCTCCAACTGGGGCCTGATCGCCAGATTCAGCGATTACCAGGACATGCTGGCCCACAATCCCAAGACTCTGGAATTCCATCTGGCCGAAAATGATTACACCCTGCCCTTCACTCCCCGGGAAACCAACCATATTCAGCTGGTAGTCCATGCACCCGAATACATGGGGGAGCAGCTCCTGGACCTGTGCAGCCTGGACAGCGAGTCCCGGCACCGTTCCATCCAGGCCACGATCAAAGCCCTGGAGCTGACCCAGTCCATTGCCGGTCATTTCCGGGGCACCCCCAAACTGATCGTCCATCCGGGAGCCATGAGCATCCAGCACAAGCTCGACAAGAGAAAACTGCGGGACAACCTGACCCGTTCCCTGGAGACACTCCGGACCCATGCCTGTTGCCGGGACATTGATCTTCTCTTTGAGAATCTCCCGCCCTACCCCTGGTACTTTGGTGGCCAGTGGAAGGGGAACTACTTCATGGATGCCGGGGAAATCGCCACGTTTTGCAAAGAACACGACATCGGCCTCTGTTTCGATCTCTCCCATGCCGCCCTGTACTGCAACGCCAAGGGTAAAGATCTGGAAAGGACAATCACCATCCTTCTGCCCTATACGCGGCACCTGCACCTGGCCGACGGGTATGGGCTGGACGGGGAGGGGGTGCAGTTTGGAGAGGGCGATATCGATCTCAAGACCATTCTTCCACTCTTCCGGGGTTTTGAGGGCACCTGGGTGCCGGAAATCTGGCGGGGACATCTGAACGGGGGCCGGGGCTTCCTGCAGGCCCTGACCTATCTGGCACGGTACATGGACTGAATCGCCATGCGCATCGTAATGATAAGCCAAAACGATCCGGCCGGCATGGGTATCGCTTTCACTATGGCCATCAATCGTTATTCCAGCCATTCCTGTCGCCTCATCACCACTGAAACACGATACAACTTCGGATTTGAAAAAGATCTGCACCTGCCAAACCTGACCGAGCAGGGACTTGACGAGGCCCGTGACATACTTGAGCAGGCCGATCTTTTTCACTTTCACCTTCTGGCCGATGAACATATGAACCTCGGCCCCATCAACATTTCCGATTACACCAAGGGAAAGAAAATTATCCACCATCACCACGGTCACCCGCATTTTCGGGCCAATCCCGGCCATTATCGTGAAAAATACAAAAGACTCGGACGAAAAACCCTGGTGAGCACCCCGGACCTGCTCCACCTGCTGCCAGAGGCAACGTGGATCCCGAACCTGGTGGATATTGACGATCCCTTGCTCATGCCCACCCCGGAACCGGAAGGAAATACGGTGGTGATTGGTCACTCACCCACCAGAAAAGATCTCAAGAATACAGCGGATCTCGAACAGGTGGTTTCCGTGCTCGAGCGGAGGCGGGACCTGCCGCCGCTGCACCTGCGGATAATCGAGAACAGGCCCCATCGGCTCTGTCTTGCCGAGAAACGGCACTGTCACCTGATCTTCGACCACATGCAGGGCTATTACGGAGTCTCATCTCTGGAATCCCTGTCCCAAGGGCGCCCGGTGGTCGCCGGCCTAGACGAGTGGAACATCGGCCAGATCAAGGCGTTCACCGGCAGCGAGAGCCTGCCATGGATCATCGCGCGGAATACGGACCAGCTCGGCCATGCCCTTGCCAGCCTGGCCGTCGACAGTGAGCGCCGCCAGCAACTGGGCCAGGAGGCCCGGACATTCATGGAGGGATGCTGGCACCCGCGCCGGATCGTCCGTCGGCTGAGCGAGTGGTACGGAAAAGTGTGAAAAGGGTACTGCCGAAAACCAGTTACCATCTGTATTCAAATCCAGAACAGCATGAATTCTGCGAACACCATAACCACCTTACGTCGTCGTGATGAGTCACCCTGCCTGTACTGAACATACCGGCCGGCCGGATGTCCTTGTTGTGCCAGACTGCAGGACAAACAGGGACTTCCCCAGTGTTGCCGCAGCCTATATCTCCACGCTCCTGGATTGCCCCGTCGTGGACCTCAACACGTCTGCCACAAACGTATCCAGAAGAATTTTCCAGGAGGAGTGGACCCATTATGGATTCGTGACACCTTCCAGGGCGGCTGGAGAGTTCAGAAAACTTTCCAGCCGAATATCAAAAGAAAACACAAAAAGCTCCTGTACTGTAACCGGGCCTGTGGACATACAATGCTGCTACCCATTCATATCCTCACCGCGACATTATCATGTCGGGCCTGAATTCGGAGACGCCCTTCCCTTCCCCTGCTACCAGAATTTCGACACATGGGAAATCATCAGGTCAAGGTGGACGAATGCAGACTGGTTTTATCCGATTCTCACAAGCCTTGGCTGCCCATTTGGATGCATATATTGCGCATGTAGAAAAAGAAGAGTTCGCTTTCGCTCCATTGAAAACTGCCTGGGAGAATTATCCCGGGCCGGCAAGGAATTGGGAATAAAAAAATTCATGGTGATTGATGACTGTCTGAATGCCGACATAAATCGCGCGAAGGACTTCTGCGTGATGGCTGACAGCCTGGGAATGGAATGGATGGCTGGAAACGGTCTTCGGGCGGACCGTTTTGACAAGGAACTGGCAATACTGATGAAAAATTCCGGATGCAGGAGAGTTGCCTTCGGGGTCGAATCAACAGAGGACAAGGTCCTGGACAGGATCAGGAAAGGAGAAACCTTCCAGCAAATCGACAATGCCGTAACGATCGCAAGGGACTTGTTTGATATAGTTAATGTTTTTCTTATCTTAGGGTTACCGGGATCGACTTGGGAATCCGACAGAAAAGGCATTGAATGGGCACTCAAAAAGGAGGTCAGCATACATGTATCCTTTTACGTTCCCTTTGACCAGGGAATGCAAACGGACACGCTTTTTGATGACCCCGGCCGCGCCAATCTTCCGTCCGAATACGATCGGGGAAAAATGCTTGAACTCTACGAAATGGCCAGAAAATGTCAGCACTGAAAGTGCTTCACATATCAGACTATTATCCGGGGCTTCACAGAAACTGCGGTGGTGCTGAAACAATAGCCGGCCGGATAACAGAAATACTGTCCGGGACCGGTTTTCATCAGGGCCTTTTCACCACGGCTATTGAATATGGGAATCCCTCTCCTGGCCATCTTGAAATATTTGAAACGAAAACTCTTGAAGACTACCTGCCGGACAAGACATGGCTGACAGCGGTCAAATCCCAGCTTTTTCCCTTTGATCCTGTGATTGAGAGTCCGCTGAACCAGACACTTGAAAACTTCAGCCCGGATGTTGTCCTGATACATAACACCAAAAGACTGACATTTTCCGTTGCGGCAATATGCCGGCGGAGAGGAATACCGACCGGCTGCATGATCTATGACTATACACATTTCTGTCCGGCCGGGATGCTTGTCGATGACAAGGGACGGTTATGCAGAAGCCCGGGAGACAGTTGTATCTTGTGCCACAAACGGCAGGCGGAAAAAATAAAGAAATGGTCAGAGGCCCTTCTGCCTTTGCGACAGGTATTTTTCGGCCCGCTGACCGATTCGGTTAGCACCTTCTGTACACTTTCGGAGGCGTCGAGACACCTCCTTATCCAGTTGGGCATACCCCTGGAAAAGACAGAAATCGCCTATCAGCCCCTCCCTCAACCGCAACGTACCATTGTGGAAGACAGTGACCCGAACCATGTACTGTTTGTCGGATGGGTTCAGGCGCGCAAGGGATTACTGCTGATTGCCAGGGCCCTTGGCCGGGTAAGGAAAAAATTTACATTCGAGGCCATCGGGGAAACTGCTGATCCTCAATATGCCAAACAGGTAAAAAAGGCCCTGGCCAGTGCAGGGCTTGAACCGGACCAGTGCATGAAAGGAAGGGTCACCGATGCATACCTGAAAAGCGCCATTGAAAAGGCGGGCATAATAATAATTGCCGAACAATGGGAAAACATGTCCCCGGCCATACTTCATGAGGCGATGGCTTCAGGTAAGTGTATTGTGGCAGGAGCAGTCGGTGGGATACCGGAATTCATTAATCACAACATAAACGGATTCCTGGTCCACTATAACGATCCTTCAGCCTACGCAAGGGCCATTGACAGGCTCCTCGGTGACAGGGAAGAACAATCACGGCTGGGGCACAAGGCCG
The DNA here is from genome assembly GCA_015489765.1 of Desulfobulbaceae bacterium. GTDB lineage: Bacteria > Desulfobacterota > Desulfobulbia > Desulfobulbales > Desulfobulbaceae > DRLX01. Next base: position 2,154 of record WFZC01000230.1, on the reverse strand, counting down.
CACTGGATGCCCAGCCTTACACAGACAGGAAGGCAATGTCTGAAAGATACAAAGCACTTCTCATAAAGATTGCTCATGGTCCACTCATAAAAGGCTCGCCGACACATGACTTCTCAGACAAGACAACGCCATGAAATTACGGTGAATAATTCCGGAGAGCACAACATGGGTCTTGCTGCATGGCTTGATGGATCCCCTTGCGTAATCGTCTGCGGCGGTACTGGTCAACGCCTCTATCCAGCCAAGGGCAGGGATTTGCCCAAATCCATGGTAAGGATCGGTGACAGGCCCATCATAAGGCACCTGTTGGATTTCTGGAGTGAATATACCGGAGAATTGATCGTAATCATCAATAACCATACATCTTCCATAGCTGATTATTGTTTAGATTTACCATATAATATCAAATTATTGTTTGATACGGAGCCAGGTGCCGGAATTGCTGCTGCCTTACTGGAAGCGGAGCCTTATATAAATAACAAATTCGTTCTGGTACTTGGTGACTGCCTATATAAAGGTTGTTTTGATATTCACTCAGATATGAGCAGAGGAATAGGAATATTTAAAACCAACGACAAAAAGGCACTGAGAGAAAATTACAGCGTCACACTCGACACAAATCACATAATGGTCAGCCATCTTGAAGAAAAACCCAGAAATGTGAAAAAAGGGTTTTGCGGAATGGGAATCTATTTTCTGGACAATGCCATCTGGGCAGCTATCCGCAATACCCCCAGAGACCATCAAGGTGTTGTTCAGATCACATCTTCTCTCCAGACCCTGGCTGACACAGCAGGCCTGTCCCCGGTCTTTTTCAAGGGAGATTACATAAATATCAATTATCCACGAGACCTGGAAAAGGCCCGGAAAATCTTTGCAACCCCGCTGGAGAACAAACCATGATATATGCTGAAATAGACCGGAACGAATCATTCAAGCGCCTCAGCAAAACGCTGGATGACAACAGGTTTAGTGAGGTAACCCCATACAATCCGCTTATGCTGGCACTCGAAATTACAACTACCTGCAACCTCAAATGCATACGATGTGAAAGGCGCTCCATAGACCCTGTTCACCTTGATCATCACATGAGCAGAGAAACCTTTGAAAGGGTTTCAGTACTTTTCCCCCATGTACGGGGAATCTCGATAGTGGGCGGACTGGGCGAGCCCCTCCTTGCCCCGGATTTCTGGGAGTATGTGCAAAGGATCAAGGCACATGGCTGCCAGGTGCAGTATTTCACAAACGCCACACGGCTGACTGACGACGCCATCATGAAAACATTAGAACATGAGGTTGATGTCGTTGTCTTTTCGATCGATTCAGCAAAGCCAGAAACCTATGAAAAACTGAAAACAGGTGGAAAATACACACATATAACGAACCGGATTGACACCTTTGCCAAACTGAGACGCGCGCATCGCGGCAAGACAAAGATCATGCTCAACTGCGCGATTCAAAAAGACACTGTCGAGGGCATGATTCCACTGTTGCGATTCGCGTCCGAGAGAGCTGTTGACAAAATCTGGTTCACAGGGGTGATCACACACGTTCAGGAGGAAGTTGAAAATTCTCACCTCCAGCTTCCGTTGCATACACTGAAAGCGAGAATGAGTGAGGTGGCCGAAGAAGCCCGGAAAATCGGGATGGAGATAAGACTCCCTGAGACCGAACTCCGTTCAAGGCAAATCTGTACAGATTTGTGGACAAATCTGTATATTTTCTACAATGGAGACATCTGCGCCTGCCCGCATTTCAGAGAACCTAAGACATACTTTTTCCACGTCTCAGGAGACCGTGTCGCCAATGAGGCGAGAAAACTGCCCGACACCATCCTGGGCAATGCGCAGGAAGTTGATCCGTGCATGCTCTGGGACGGCCCCGGACACCGGATCATGCGAAAAAGGATGCTGGAGGGAAGGCCAACCTATCCATGCAGGGAATGCCATTTTTCTTATGGCCTTCATTGATGGACTCGTAAAAAGTCTCCCTTCCGGCTAAGGCCGACATTTTCGGGACGGTTTTCTGGCCGGCGCTAAAACTCGCGAACTCGGCTATCGCCTCAAACAAGCGAGTTTTTTAACGCACCGGCCAGAAAACCGTCTGTATCCGAAAATTGTCGGATACGCCTCCAGGGAGACTTTTTACGAGGTT
>WFZC01000229.1 GCA_015489765.1 Desulfobulbaceae bacterium | reverse complement strand
GCTGTATGCAGATATCTGCACACTGTGGCAGCAGCAGAGCGGTGATCTCTTCTCCCTGCTGCTGCCACAGTGTGCAGATATCTGCATACAGCGGCCGCAGCCGATCGCGCATCTGCACAAGGTCATCGTCCTCGATGATTGGCAGGCAATGAACCCCGGGTCTGCTTAAATGGCCGCCAAGGCTTGCGTACAACCCCTGCGGTTCCTTCCACAGTGAAGCCGCCCAAGCGGCCTCTTCCCGGGGAGCGGTATAGAAACATTCCCGCCAGAAATCGGCCATGATCTCCGTGCGCAGGGCGTGTTCATTTTCAAGAAACTCCATGCTAAACGGGGCGCCGGATTCAAAGGCATGTTCCTTAAGCATGCGCCCGCAAAAGCCGTGGATGGTGAAGATGGCCGCTTCATCCATGCGGGTCAGGGCATCTTTGAGTAAAACAGCGGCCCCGGCCGGATTGTTTTTCCGCACTCCGGCCAGCAGCCGCTGCAGGCTTTCATCATCCGGTCCGCCGCCCTCCAGGATGTCCAGGGCTTCCCGAATGCGCAACCGTATCCGGCCGCGCAGTTCTTCGGTGGCCGCGGTGGTGAAGGTGACCACCAGTATCCGGTCAACGCAGAGCTCCAGCTCAAGCAGCAGGCGGACAAAGAGCAGGGCCAGGGTATAGGTCTTGCCCGTGCCGGCACTGGCCTCGATGAGCATCCGGCCGCGCAGAGGCAGGGTAAGGGGATCAAGCGGTTGCATCTTCTTCTCTTTCCATAACCTCAAGAATGGGATCAAAAATCATCGTTGCCAGCTCCTGGAACCGGTCATCAAGGGGATCCCGGCCACGCAGGGCAAGGGCGTAGGCGGGATCTTCCTCCTCGCCCCGATAGTAGCCGGATTGCCACATCCGGCGGGCCTTGTTCATCCCGGTTGTTGGCTTTGCGGCCGAGGCCAGGGCATAGCTTACTTCGGGATAAAAATGGAGCGGTTCGCTCATGCCCTGCAGAAAAAGCCGGATAAGGTGTTCCAGCTCCGGCTTGGGATCGTCCACCGGTGCCAGGGTGAGGGTGGCATCGACCCCGATATGGGTGGAAACCGGATCAATGCCGGGCGGCCGGAGCAGGCAGAGGAGCAGGTGGCGTATCCAGAGCCGGAGCAGATCCTTGGCCTTGCATTTTGCCGGCCGAAAGGAGATGATGCCGCGGTCATGGAGACCATCCAGCTCACCGACAAGGCGGATGTCGGCCAGGGAGAGGGAAAATTCATGGCTTGGGGCCGGTGTTGCTTCCCTGGCCTCTACCCGTTCGACAACGGATGCGGCCTGGGCCAACATCTCCTGACAGTGGCGGCAGCCTGTTTCACCGCGTGGCAGCTGGGCCGATTGCTCTGCCAGCCGACAGGCAGATAGCGGTTCCTCCCCGGCCAGCAGACGGGTCAGGATGGACTGTTTCAGCTGGTAGCCGGTGAGGGGGTTTACGGTAAAAGGTTCGCTGTCCGGCAGGAGTTCTTCGGCAACCGTCAACCGCAGGCCAATCCGTTGTTCCAGGAAAAAACGGACAGGATGCTGCCAGAACCGGATCAGCATGCCCGCCCCTATCTCCTCCAGGCCGGGAGCGGGCAATGGTTTGTCGACAAAGACATTTTTCTTTTTTTCCTCCTCCTGCGGCGGGGTCGGCAGCCATAGTTTTGAATAGGTGCAGGTACCGGGATTGCCATTGAAGCAGCGGATGGAAAAGGGCTGCAGCGGATGAACGGTGGTGAGCAGTTCAGATGGCGGCCGCGGATCCATCGGCCGGCTACGGTCGATATAGTCACGCAGTTCCGCCACCACCACCGATGGGGGCAGGTCACTGTTTTGCCGCTGGTCGCGTCCGATCCAGGAAACAATAAACCGGTCCCTGGCCGACAGCAGGGCCTCGAGAAAGAGATAGCGGTCGTCATCGCGGCGGTTGCGGTCGCCGGGGCGCGGCTTTTTCGCCATCAGGTCAAAATCCGGCGGCCGCTGGCAGCGGGGGTAGTCGGCATCGTTCATGCCCAGCAGCCAGATGACCCGAAATGGCACCGAGCGCATGGGGACCATGTTGCAGAAGGTCACCCTGCCGGTCAAAAAGAGGCGGCCGCCGGCGGGCGTGGCCAGCCGGCGACTGAACAGGCTGCGGATGACGGTGCAGGACAGGGGGGCGGAAAAACGTGCCTGCTCGATATCGGCACCAAAATCGTGGATGGTCTCCCGCAGCAGACGGATACCATCTGCATAGTCATCCGAATCTTTGGTAAAAAAATCATCAACCATCCGCAGCAGCAGGTCACTCCAGGCCGCGGCCTCATGTTCCCGGGCCAGTTCCCTCAGCAATGCCTGCAGCCGCCGGATAAACCGGGCCAGTCCGCCCAGCCAGGCCGGGCTGCTTCCCGCCGGGGTGGCCGAGGCAATGATCCCCAGGCCGCAGGAATCAACCGGGCCGGTGATATGGCCGAGGAGAAGTCGCTGCAGACCGAATTCCCAGGTATGGATGTTGGAGTCTTCCAGGCCCCTCTCCCGCCGTTGGTGCCGGTCCAGGCCCCAGCGGATACCGGCTGCGGCAACCCGGCGGCGCAGGTCGGGAATATCCTCTTCCCCGATCATGAATTTTTCGCCGATGACCCTGTTCTCCAGCAGGTCCATGATTTCGGTGGCGCTGCAGCGGCTGGCGGTCAGTGACAGCAGACCGAGAAAGGCCCTCTGCACCATGTCCTCCTCGTCGGCCCAGCGATCACCAATGGACCAGGGGATAACCAGCCTTTCCTCGGCCGCCCCGAAGACCCCGGCAACGAGCGGGGCATAGCGGCTGATATCAGGGGCCATGACCAGGATATCATCGGGTTTAAGGGTCGGATCGGCACCAAAGAGGTCCAGGAGCCGGTCATGCAGGACCTGGATTTCCCGCAGACGGCTGTGGCAGTTGTGAAAGGTGACCGAGGTATCGGCGGGATCAAGCGGGCCGCCCGGGTTTTCGGTTCGGTCCCTGAGATCGAGAATGTCGGCCTGCAGGGACGCCAGCAGCGAATCGGTCTGCGGCTGCTGGTACAGGTCGGTTGTTACCGGATCATACTGGAGCAGCTGGCTGAAAAATTCACGGCCCATCCTGCCCATGGATGCGAGCAGGGGATTGCCACAGGTGTAATAGCTGCTGATATCGGCCTGGCCCGCCTGTTGCCATGATTTGCGCTTTCCGGCCAGCAGCCGTTCGGGCAGGATGTCGTCCCAGGCCTGGCGGCAGGGGCTTAGATGAAAGATATTGACCTCCGTGTATCTGCTGATCTGTTCGATAACGGCAAGATAGGCGGGTGCCAGCGAGTTTATACCGAATAGGGAGATCCGCTCGGGCAGGTTGTCTGTCCGCAGGCTGCCTTCCCTGCTGCGCTGAAGAAAAAGCTGCAGCAGGGAACCACGGTGCAGGGAATGGTTGCGGGTCAGGCTCCGCCAGAGCAGGGCCTGCCAGCGGTCATGCCGTGTCGTGGCCGGGTCAGGTGCGGACGGCTGCCGCCTGGTGGATTTTTCCCAGTCCAGCAGCATGTCCGGCCGAAAGACCAGGTATTGATCAAAGAGGTCGGCAACGGTGTCTGCCAGCTGGAAGGCGCGCATGCCGTCGCTATCATCTTCAAGGTACTGGCTGATCTCGGCCATGGCAGGATCGGTGGCCGATTTCTTCAGGTGGGTGAGAATCCGCCACGGAAGAACCTCGCGGGAAAAAGGTGACAGGTCAGGCAACTCGCCCAGGGTATTTTCAAAGACTTGCCAGATAAACGATGCCGGTAAAGGAAATTCCAGGTTGGCGGCAATGCCTGTTGTTTCCGCAATCCGATGGGTCAGCCACCTGGCCATACCCGGATTGGGGACAACAATGATTTCCGGGGTCAATGGATCGGACAGTGGTTCGGCAAGTATTTTGCATAATAAAGAAAAGAGATTTTCGAGCCGATTAGACTGATAGAGATACACAGCATTTCCCGACAGGTGGAGAGGCAACAGAGAAGACCATGAAAAAAGGTAGCATTTTTTTTGTTCTCCTCCAAGCCATTTCATTGAAATAGCAGGAAATGAAAAGAATTTTTTTGGTCCAAGGGCCTTTGTTTTGCTATACTGCAATAAAGTGAGCCCCATTTTTCCCTGTCGGCCCTGCGCCCCTTTTTACTGTTTATGAAACGAACGATCCTTTTGCAGATTTCCCTGATCGCGGTAACCGCCACCGCGTTGCTGGCCCTTTTTTATCTGCCTTACTGGTCTGTGCGCAACAAGACCATTGATGCCTTTAACAATGAGCAGATGATTGTCGCCCAGCAGGCGGTCAAGGGGATCGAGTCGTTCTTTGCCACCTATACCAAGGCTCTGAAATATTTTTCCGATCAGTCCTCCATTCAGCGGCTTGATGACTCCGGCCGGGCGCTCATGGATGATTTTCTCACGATCCACGCCTCGGAAATTTCGGCCGTTACCAGGATTGACGCCCGTGGCCGGATGCTCTACTCCACCCCGGTCGGCAGCGGCTGGGGAGTGGGGGATGTTGTCAATCAGCCCTATAACATCCGGATTCTCCGTACAAATAAACCTATTATCAGTGATGTCTTTTCCTCCCTGCCCGGTGTCCGTTCCCTTGTCTTTGCCTACCCGGTTTTTGAGGGAACAACCTATGTTGGCAGCCTCGGCTTTCTGATTCCTTTCAAGCCGATAGTGGACAAATTTCTCAGTCGGATCAAGGTTACCGACCGGGGTCTTATCATGATGGTCAGCCGTCGGGGGCAAGGTCTGTACTGCCGCATGGGACAGACGACTGCCGGTTCCAGCTCGGATTGTTTTGCCGGTACGCCCTCTCTGCAGCAGATCAAGGCGCAGATGATGATGGGGCGCCGGGGAAGCGGTGACTTTACCGCCTCCCTGTCCATGGATGGCGACGAGGCTCCCATCACCCGCTATGCCGTGTACGCGCCGGTGCAGCTGCCTGGGGACACCTTCTGGTCGATCATGGTGGCCAGTCCGGAAAACGCGGTGCTGGCGGCCATGCGCGCCTTTCATAACCAATGGGTGATAGTCACTTCGGTGGCGGTCTGCGCTGTTTTGCTGCTCAGTTATCTGCTGACCCGGACCATTGCCAGAAACCGGGAGGTACAAAAGCGGAGGGTGGTGGAAGAACAGCTTCTCCGGCTGCTTGATTTCACTCCCATGGGCATGGTTGTCTATGATACCGAGGGCTCTATTTCCTATGTTAACCGGACGGTGATACAGATCCTTGATTGTATGGGGCCAGAAGAGATCATCGGTACCAACGTCCTTGACTATGTTCATGCGGATTACCAGGAATTTTTATCTTCACGCTTTGAAAACCTCAGAAAGGGCCAGCCAACAGAGAGGACGATCATCAAGATTGTGACCCCCAAAGGCAAGCTCAAGGATGTGGAGATAAATTCAACACCCTTTATTTTCAGCGGCCAGACCAGTTTCATCTCCATACTCAGGGATGTGACCGAGGAGTTGAAACAGGAGGCAACGCAGAGGCGGTTGGTCACTGCCATCGAGCAGGCCAATGAGTCGGTGATTATAACGGACCAGGCCGGAATTGTTGAGTATGTCAACCCGGCCTTTACCAAAACATCGGGATACACGAGAAAGGAGATAATAGGCAAAAATCCACGCATGCTCAGAAGCGGTAAACACAACGTCGCTTTTTATCGGACCATGTGGCGGACCATCACCAGTGGCCGGGTCTGGCAGGGTCGTATCATCAATCGCCGCAAGGATGGTCGCCTGTATACGGAAATGGCAACCATTTCGCCGGTGCGTGATGTTACCGGGAAAATTACCCATTATGTTGCGGTGAACAGGGACGTCAGCCATGAGGTGGAGCTGGAGTCCAAGCTGCGGCAGGCGCAGAAAATGGAGGCCATCGGCACTTTGGCCGGAGGAATTGCCCATGATTTCAATAATATCCTTGGTGCGATTCTCGGTTTTACTGACATGGCTCTTCTCCAGACCGATCCAGAATCGCCCATTCACGACACCCTGCTGCATATTCGCAAGGGCGGCGGTCGGGCGGCTGATCTTGTCCAGCAGATTCTGACCTTTTCCCGCCAGTCAAGCGCTGAAAAAAGACCGATCGCTGTGACACCGTTGGTCAAGGAAAGCCTGCAGCTCCTGCGCGCCTCCCTGCCTTCGACCATTATCATTCACCAGGAGCTTGCCGCCGATGATACCCTGGTGTTGGCTGATGCGACCCAGTTGCAGCAGATCGTTCTGAACCTCTGTACCAATGCCTTTCAGGCCATGCGTGAGCAGGGTGGAGAGTTGACCGTCAGGCTTGACAAGGTGGCGATAGGGGACCAGGGCAAGAGTCTGCAGACAGAGTTGGACGAGTGTGTCCGGCTGACCGTATCCGATACCGGCATCGGCATTGAGGCCTCGGTGGCCGAACGTATCTTTGATCCCTTTTTTACCACCAAAGAGCCGGGGGAGGGAACGGGCATGGGGCTGAGCGTCGTCCACGGGATTATCTGTGATCTCGGAGGTGAGATTTCCATCGATTCCGTACCCGGCAAGGGTGCAACCTTTACCGTGCTCCTACCGATAGCCGAATCGCCGCCCGAAGAGGAGAACAGGGAGCAGCCCCCTCTGCCAATGGGAACAGAGCATATTCTGGTCGTTGATGATGAGGAAGATATTCTGGCAACATCGAGGATGATGCTTGCCCATCTCGGGTACACGGTCAGTGTCAACAGCTCTTCCCGTGCCGCCCTCGATGAGATAAAAAAGGGAAATATGTGCTACGACCTGGTCCTGACCGACCAGACCATGCCTGATTTGACCGGCCTGGAACTGGCGCGCGAACTGCATCGGATCGCCCCGGAGTTGCCGGTTATTCTCTGTACCGGCTATTCCGACAAGGTGAATGAAGAGAGCATCAGGACCGTTCATGCGGTCGGCCTGCTGCTGAAACCCGTTGAGCTGCGTGATCTGGCGGTCATGGTCCGTAAGGCCCTGGACCGGACAGGATGAGTCTTACTTTCGGCCTGTCCTCCTATCTGATATATCCCCAGGTTCTGAGCCGGTTATAGGCATAGGCGGCGTTTTTACCCCGACGGACCCGTTGCAGGTAGGCCCGATAATAACGGGCCGCCTCTGCGCGGTTGCCCATTTTTTCAAGGCAGAGTCCCTTGAAGAAGGTAGTCTCCGGATTCCCCGGCAGAAGCTGGTCATAGCGATTGAACTGTTGAAAGGCCGGATTGTATTTTTTTTCGACAAACAAGGCCATGGCAGCGACCAGGTGGCCCTGGGCCTCGGTCGGGTACACCTTGGTGGCGGCAAGGGCAAGGCGACCGGCTTCACGGGTGTTTTTGAGGCCGAGTTGACATTTTGCCCGCATGACCAGGGCCGCATAATCATCAGGCGCAATCCGCAGGGCTTGGGCGAGCAGGGGATCGGCCTCGGTGTATTTTCCCCGGTTCAACAGTGAATTTGCCTTGCCCATGGCCTCTATCGCTCCTTTGATACGCCGCAGCCCTCTCGTATGCTCCATGTATCGTTCCCTGTTTATGGCGCCGGAGCGAAAGCGGGCATAGGTGGTATTGGCAGCCTGTTCGGCCCACTGCAACCGCTCCCGGCTCATGGGGTGGGTGGCGAACATCAGCTCGATGGCGCTGGGCCTTCTGTGGCCGTTTTTTACGAGGACCTCCATGAGCTGTATCATGCCTACAGGGCTGTACCCGGTCCGGGTCATGTATTCCATGCCCAGGGCATCGGCCTCCCGTTCGTTGTCACGGCTGTAATGGGCAAGCAGGGCGCCTGCGCCCATGCCGCCCAACTGCTGGACAAGGCCGGCGGCATTGGAGTAACCGGCGGCGCTGGTGGCAACCGTTGCCCCGGCGAGCAACAGGTTGGCCAGGGTTCCCTTGGTGGCTGCTTCGGCGGCATGACGGGCATTGACATGGCCGATCTCATGGCCGAGCAGGGCGGCCAGTTCGGCCTCGTTTTCGAGCTCGACCAGGATGCCCCGGGTGGCGGCAATGGAACCGCCGGGCATGGCATAGGCATTGATGTAGGCGGCGTTCACGGCCCTGAACGAATAGGGCATTTGCGGCCGGTGCGACCGGGCGGCGATTTCCAGGCCGACCCGGTTGATATAGGCGTTGAGCTGCACGTCCTGGACCACTCCGTAATCACTGGAGAACTGGTAAGGGGCCTGCTTGCGGTCCAGGGCTATTTCATCGGCTTTGGAGAGAAAAACAAGCTCATTTTCCCCGGTGACCGGGTCTACGGCGCAGGAGGTAAGAAGGGTTGGCGTCAAAATGGAAGCGGTGGAGACGGCCCCCATTTTCAGGAGTTGGCGGCGGGTTAATCGTCTTGTCTTTGTCTCGGTGTTCATGGCCTGTGTTCCTCCCATGGGAGATTAGTCAAAATTGAGTAAACAGCTCCATAGATGCGGGGTTCACTTGAGGCGCGGGGACCGGCCACATTGAGAATACCTATGTTATGTTCTTCCAGCCAGGAAACAATGGCGGTTGCCGCCTCTGTTTCGGTGATTTCATCAAGGTCAAGGCGCAGGCAGGGACGATCATGGCGGATGGCCAGGGCTTCGGTCAGGGCGGTGCCGCCGGTCGGAGGACCAAAGCAGAAGATCAGGGTGCCGTCGGCCGCAAGGATATTTTTTTCCGTCCGGTCCCGGTAGCGCGGAGATTCAATCTCTTTGAGGAGATACCTGGCCGGCAGGGGACCGGCCTCTGTTTTTCTGCCGCAACATATCCAGCCGCCGTGGGGAATGCGCAGAGATATTGCCGCATCCAGAGCCGCCTGGTCCGCCCCGGTCTGTCCTCCGGAAATGATTGTTATTTCAGATAACCTATTATCCATAAGCTGGGTGCAAACGAGGAAGTAGCGGCCGTATTCATCGACAGCCCAGGTTGTTCATGGCCGATGACTGCAGGATAGTCTGTTACATCCGTATGTCCACTCGGGGTTTGGCCGATGGTTTCTGTTCGATTTGAGTAATACAGATAAGCAATCTGTCCTTATCACAGCCATATTGCTCCACCAGATGTTTTTTTATCTGCTGCGCCCGTTGCTGGCCAAGCTCCTTTAGTTGCTTCCGCTCCTTGTCGCTGAGCTCTATCTTGCCGTCTTCCCTTTTACTATTGCTTTTCGGTCGGTTCGGGTCCAATTCCCATGCCCCTACCCTGGGGCAAAGCCGAAAATCAACCTCCGGTTTATCCTCCAGTATCTTGGCCAGCCGCTTAAAATAATCCTCACTTTTTTTCGGTAGACTGTCGTCTCCTGGTTTGAACAGGACCGGCGGCAGCCGAACTTCGAGAATCCGGCTGCCGACTTCCATGCCAACCCAGGCCAGGGCGCCGTATGGACCTAGGGCATAGACGAGGTAGCCGGAAGCTGCCGGAACAATGGCCTTGCTAAGGGCGGTGATGAGAATATCGGAGATGCCGACACTGAGTTTGTCGATGGGCCCGCTCAAGGGAACATCCAGGGTTATGGTGTCCTTGCGGTCCCTGAGCATGGCCAGGGCGGAATCAAGCGGCACAGGTAGTTGGTTGTCAAGTTTTTTGGCCAGTTCCTCTGTAATGGTACTGGTTTTGAGCTGTTGGAGCACCACCTTGTTCTTCATGTCCAGGTAGCGGTTTTTCAGGGAGATATCGCTTGTCAGACGCATGGATCCGCTTGCCAGCGCCACCCCCACCGATTGCACCGTGTAGGCGGAGAGATGGGACAGGGGATAGTTTTTCAGACTTACATGCAATTGCAGGGCTGGTTCTTTTAAAAAAGGCGCCATGGTTCCGGTTATTTTCAGAGGCGCCCGATTTTCCAATGTTCCTGTCATCCGGAGAGATGCGGGTTTGTCCGCTTTTTTTGAATTAAGTCCTTTTATCTGCAGGGTCTTGATACCG
>WFZC01000228.1 GCA_015489765.1 Desulfobulbaceae bacterium | reverse complement strand
TTTTAGTAATCCTGAAGAAAAAAAACGTAAATAACCACGATTATGGTATATTTTATTTTTTCCTTAAATCTTATGCCTGACATTGTGTCATGACAAGCGAGAATACCAAGTTACGGAAACAGACCCTTGCCCGAAGAGACGCCCTGGCGCCGGCCCTGCAACACGAAAAATCGCTTCGGATTGGTCGCACCCTCCTTGACCTTCCCCTGCTCCACGACTGCGTCACCCTGCTGGTCTATGTCGCTTTCCGCAGTGAAGTCCAGACCCTGCCGATTATCACGACTTTGCTTGAGTCAGGGAAAACCGTGGCCGTTCCCCTGACCCTGGTAAGGGAAAAACGGCTGCTCGGCATTACAATCAACGAGCCGGAAAAAGAGCTCGTCCCTGGATACTGTGGAATCCCGGAACCCGAAGCCTCGCTCATCCCGGATAACACCATTGATCCCGCCATAATCGATCTGGTCATTGTGCCGGGATCGGTTTTTGACCGGCAGGGCGGCAGACTCGGATATGGCGGCGGTTATTATGACCGCTTCCTTGCCTTGGAGGCGCCGCAGGCAACCCGTATCGCCCTGGCCTATCAACTCCAGATAGTCGACAAAATCCACCTTGAACCCCACGATCAGACCATGGACATGATTATCACTGAAAACAGTGTTTACCCCTGCCGGAGAATTTGAAAAAATGCGAAAAACCGCCATCTACCGCGACAACCTTTTCCTGGCCCATAATCCTGGATCCGATCATCCGGAATCTCCGCAAAGACTTCAGATTATTTTCAACGAACTCGATAAAGAGGAGGTGGGAAACCGCTTTGTCTATCCCGGGTTTGAACCGGCCTCGCCCGCAATTATCGAGCTCAACCACACGCCCGCACTGATCAGGCGGGTTGCCGATACCGCCGGCAGGGACCACGCCTATCTCGATGGTGATACCAGGACCTCGGCCGACTCATATGATGCCGCTCTGCTGGCCGTCGGCGCCCTGATCGACGGTATCAGGCGTCTTGAAAACGGTGAAATCGACAATGGATTCTGCCTGGTCCGACCGCCCGGACACCATGCCGAGCATGACCAGTCCATGGGGTTCTGTCTGTTCAACAACGTTGCCATTGCCGCCAAATGGGCGCAGAAGGAACTTGCAAAAAAACGGATCATGATTGTCGACTGGGACCTGCACCATGGAAACGGCACCCAACACAGCTTTTATGATAGCGACCGGGTGCTCTACTGCTCCACCCATCAGTACCCGTATTATCCGGGTTCAGGGGCTGTTATCCAGACCGGAAATGGCGTGGGCGAGGGATTTACGGTCAACGTTCCCCTGCCCGGCGGCCAGGGCGATACCGAGTTCGCCTCTATTTTCAACCAGCTCTTTGCCCCAATCGCCCGGGAGTACCGGCCCGAACTTATCCTTGTCTCCTGCGGCTTTGATATCTATGATGGTGATCCTCTGGGCGCAATGAAGGTAACCCCGGTCGGATTTGCCTATATGACCAGGGTCATGCGCCAGTTGGCCGATGAACTCTGTGGCGGTAAACTGCTGATCACCCTTGAAGGCGGGTATAATCTCACCGGCATGCGGGATGGCGCCATGGCGGTTCTGGGCGAGCTTTGCTGCGAACCTTTTACCGGATACGGCCTGGACCTTGCAGCGATTCAATCTCTTCAGACAACCGAGGTGAAATGCTCGCCGCTTGCTCAGGCCATATCTATGCAGAAAAATTTCTGGCACCTGTAAAAATTTCTTTGTAATCTGTCTAAGTTATGAGAGAATCAGGAAAAGGGAAGCGTAGCATGTCTGTCTCCATGAAGACAATGATCTCCAGGAGTCCAGAGAGAAGGCGTTACTCTCATAAACCGGCATGGCTTACCGGCGGAACCTACAACCAACGCCCGTAGGAACGGCTTCAGCCGCGAAATTTTTATGGTTATCCTGCTAATTGGGTGAGCTATTCGCGGATAAATCCGCTCCTACTACACATACAATAACATGCGTAATCCTATTTTCAAATAACACCGTTCCAAAACAGGCAGTACATGGGTGCAAAGATTCTCATAGCCGATGATGATGATCTGGTCAGAACCGCCGTCCAGCGGATTCTTACCATGTATGATCATGACGTCACCGCCGTCTGCTCCGGCCGGGAAATCCTGAAGCACGTATCCGATGATTTTGATGTCATTGTGCTTGATATCAACATGCCGGATATGGATGGATTCGAAACCCTGGAAGAACTGAACAAAAGAAAATTCGATATCCCGGTGCTGTTTCTTACCGGTGCCGGTTCAATGTCATATGCCGTCAAGGCCATCAATCTCGGTGCCTATGATTTTATCACCAAACCCATTGAAGACATAGAGCTTTTTCACGTCAAGGTTCAAAGGGCCATTGAAAAACGGACATTTCTCCGCCATGAAAAACTCTACAAAACTAATCTTGAAAAAGAGGTCCGGGCAAAAACCAGAGAACTGGCTGAAAAAAATATCCTCCTTGAGCAGTACAGCCGGCACCTGGAAAAGGCAACCGTCCAGATCATGTCATCTCTGCAGGCGGCGATGGAGGAAAAGGATGAGTACACCGCCGGCCATACCCGCCGGGTGACAGAGTACGCCATGCTGCTCGGTCGGGCCGTTCACCTTGACGAGCAGGAACTGACCGTGCTGAGAAGGGCTTCCCAGTTCCATGACATCGGCAAACTTGTCATCGACCTCTCCTGTATCCAGAAACCCGGCAAACTGACAGCTGAAGAGTGGACGCTGATAAAAAAGCACCCTGAAGTCGGGGCCAATATCATCGAACCCCTGACGTTCATGGAACGGGAACGTGATATTATCCGGCATCACCATGAAAAACTTGACGGCAGCGGATACCCCGACGGCATAGGCGGCGATGACCTGGACCAACTCACCCGCATTTTGACGGTGGCAGACAGTTTTGACGCCATGACATCGCGGCGAAATTATCGCCGTAACCTGACGACGGTTGAGGCTGTCGCCGAACTTCGGCAATGCGCGGGCAGTCAGTTTGATCCGGAGCTGGTTGAATATTTTGCCGATATTATGCTCTCCGCCGATTCTCTGTACAAGCAGTAGACTCTTTTGCCGATTTTTTCCTTTTTTCTGTTGTATTCCCGTACCGCTCATTTTACACTCTTGCCCTAACCCGGTACTGTCTGCCTAACCCCTGTTACCAAACAACAACATTTCAACACTGATACAAGGCTTCAATACTGATAAAGCAGCATGGCTAGACCAAATTGGCCGGCCACAACAAACAATGAAAATGATCTGTTCTGAAGTTCCTGTTTGCCCGCAGAGCGGGTATGAAACGTCATGGAACGGCAGAAGATAACCCTTTTCACCGCAGAGCGGTGGAACAAGAAAGAATGTTCTTGTAGCACCGCTCTGCGGTGCTACACATTATTCGGCGCTCTGCGCCATTTTCGGATAAACCAGCAGGCTGGACCATATTTTACCGTTCCAGCCACAACGAATGATGAAAATATCCCGAAAGGACACAACTACGCGGGCTATTTTCGGATAAACGCAGCAAATCGAAATTTTGAGACGCCGCCAATACCAGGATACCTGAAGAGCAATGAAGATAGATAAGGAAAACGTCAAACGTGTTGCCCGGCTTGCCCGACTGGAACTTTCCGATGAAGAGACAGCCACCATGACCAGACAGCTGGACACCATTCTCCAGTATGTCGCCAAACTGGACGAACTCGACACCAGTGATGTTGCCGTTACCACCCATCCGCAAGATGCTGTCAACACCTTTCGTCCTGATGAAACGCGGCCATCTCTTCCAAGAGACAAGGCGCTTGCGGCCTCTCCCCTGCAAAACGGGGAGGCCTTTGTCGTCCCACGAGTTATTTAGAGAGAAGAAGAATGTACACAATGACCATTGCCCAGGCCCGGGAAAAAATTGCCCGGGGAGAGATCAGCTCGGTGGAGCTGGTTCAATCCGTACTCGCCCGTATTGATGCCGTTGAAGACCGCACCAAGGCCTACCTGGCTCTTGACCGGGAAGGTGCCCTTGCCGCGGCAGAGGAAGCTGACCGAAAGGGTGGCGACGGCCCGCTTCATGGTATTCCTCTTTCGGTCAAGGATGTTTTCTGCACCAAAAACCTGCCCACCACCTGCGGATCAAAAATGCTTGCCGGTTTTATCCCCCCTTATGACGCAACGGTCATTGAACGACTCAGCGATGCCGGTGCGATTATGCTGGGCAAGGTGGCCATGGACGAATTTGCCATGGGCTCCACCAGTGAAAACTGCGCCTTTCAGGTTCCGGAAAACCCATGGAAACCAGGGTACGTCACCGGTGGTTCCAGCGGCGGATCTGCAGCAGCGGTTGCCGCCGAGGAATGTTTTGCCTCCCTTGGCTCCGATACCGGCGGCTCCATCCGGCAACCGGCATCGCTATGCGGTATCGTTGGCATGAAACCAACATACGGCCGGGTTTCCAGGTATGGGCTAGTTGCCTTTGCCTCCTCCCTGGACCAGGTTGGCCCCTTGACCAAGGATGTTCGGGACTGTGCCCTGATGATGAACGTGATAGCCGGCCACGACCCGCGTGACTCCACTTCGATTGTGCGGGATGTTCCCGATTACACAACCATGCTGACCGAAGGCCTGCAGAGAATGCGAATCGGTGTCCCCCGTGAATACTTTGGTCATGGTCTTGACCCGGAAGTAGAGGGAGCCGTCCGTGACGGTATTGCGATGCTTGCCGATGCCGGCGCTGAAATCGTTGATGTAACCCTGCCCCATACCGAATACTGTGTGGCCGTTTACTACCTGATTGCCCCGGCCGAAGCGAGTTCCAACCTGTCCCGGTTTGATGGTGTCCGGTTCGGCCACAGGGACATGGATGCCGACTCCCTGATCGATATGTATCGCAGCAGCAGGTCCCAGGGGTTTGGCGATGAGGTCAAACGACGTATCCTTATCGGGACCTATGCCCTGTCGGCAGGCTATTATGATGCCTATTATAAAAAGGCCTCCCAGGTACGTACCTTGATCAGAGATGACTTCACCAGGGCCTTTGAACAGTGCGATCTCCTCGTCTCACCGGTCACCCCAACCCCGGCCTGGAAAATCGGGGAGAAGAGCGACGATCCTCTTGCCCTTTATCTCTCAGACATCCTGACCATTTCCGCCAATCTTGCCGGCATACCAGCCCTTTCCGTTCCCTGCGGTATCTCCAAAAAAGGTTTGCCCATCGGCATGCAGATGCAGGCAGCTCATTTTAACGAGGGAACGCTTCTCAAGGCTGCCTGGAACCTGGAAAGGAGAAATGGATTAAACAAGCAAAAACCGACCCTGCCATGAAACTCGAGATACCTGAAAATATTGGAGCCATTGTTCCCTACCCACCAGGCAAACCCCTGGAAGAACTTGAGAGGGAATACGGCATCAGCGATTCAATAAAACTGGCCTCCAATGAAAATGGTTGGGGACCATCACCCAAGGCAGTTGAGGCTATCGAACAATGCCTACGGGGACTGCATCGCTATCCTGACGGCTCAAGCTTTTATCTGACAGAAGCCCTTGCAGGAAAGCTTGGAGCGGGTATGGATGAGATCGTTCTTGGCAACGGCTCCAACGAGGTAATTGAATTTCTTGTCAAGGCCTTTGTCCGCACAGGTGATGAGGTTATCTCCAGCCATCCTTCTTTTCTGATGTACCAAAAGTTTGTCCAGGTTCGGGGTGGCCGCAACCGGGTTGTTCCCCTTAAAGAGATGCTCCATGACCTTGGAGCGATCATCAACACTGTTAATGAAAAAACCAGGCTGATCTTTCTCGATAATCCCAACAACCCCTGCGGCACCTTTTTCTCCACCCGGGAATTTGAGGATTTCCTCAGGAGATTACCGGAATCGGTTATTGTGGTACTTGATGAAGCCTATGTCGATTTTGTCAAGGCCGAACAGCGGATCGACATTCTCTCGTATATTCGCAAGTCCGAGGGAATCCCGGCCGTGGTCGCCCTACGGACCTTTTCCAAGGCCTTTGGCCTGGCCGGATTGCGGGTGGGATTTGGTCTCATGCATCGTGATATTGCCGATGTTTTGCACCGGGTACGACAACCATTCAATATCAACCTGCCTGCCCAGGCCGGTGCCCTTGCCGCCCTCTCCGATGATGTCCACTATCATGCAACGCTTAATAAAACCCGTTTGGGCCGAAAATGGTTGCAGGAAGAGGTAAAAAAGCTGGGTTGTGTCCCGTATGACTCACAGACAAATTTTTTCCTTATTGATGTGAAGGGAGATGCAACGATCCTGTACGAATCCATGCTGCGCAAAGGGGTCATTGTCCGATCAATGGCCGCCTACGGCTATCCTGACTTTATTCGAATTACCGTTGGCACCAGGGACGAGAATGAACGTTTTGTGACCGCACTGGCTGACAGCTTATCCGAATTGGGCTATGTCTGATAAACTGCATATTGTCACCATTGACGGCCCGGCCGGGGGCGGAAAATCCACGGTTGCACGCCTGTTGGCACAACGCCTTGGCTATACCTATCTTGATACCGGTGCCATGTATCGTGCCGCTGCCTATGGATGTCAACAGGCCGGGATCGATCCAAGTGACGAACATGGGGTGGCAACCATGCTGAAAAATTTCAATATTGAGCTGCAACCGCCTGCCAGGGCCGAAGATGATGTCAGGGTTTTTCTCAACTCCCAAGAGATTACTCCCTTTTTACGATCCCCTGAAATAGGGATGATGGCCTCTTCGGTATCGGCCTTGCCTGTGGTACGGGAAAAGCTTACCCAGCTTCAGCGGCAGATAGGGCAACAGGGGAAAATTGTCGCAGAAGGAAGAGACACCGGCACCGTAGTTTTTCCCGAAGCCGCCTGGAAATTTTATCTGGACGCGACCACTGAAGAACGTGCCCGAAGAAGGGTTGAACAACTGGAACAACGCGGAATGCAGGTTGACCGGGCAACCATCCTTCAACAGATCATCAAGCGCGACCTAAACGATTCAACCAGATCGATTGCTCCCCTTAAACCGGCTGACGATGCCATTGTCATAGACTCAAGTCAGATGGCAGCAGATGATGTTGTCAAACTCATGCTTTCCCATATATCCACTACAGGCTAACCTGCCAACACCACATCCTCCATTTTTCCAAGGTCGAAAACTACAAAAAACACCCTGATACGGCAACAACAAAAAGGTTGAACCATTTGCCAAAAGGGCTGCCCCAATTTACGGGTACCTGTTTCATTCAATCTTAGGTTGCATTGGTAAGGATAATTGTTCAAATAGCAAAAAAAAACGGTCGACCATAAAGGTCGACCGTTTTACGAAGGAGAAAACAAGGTATATAAGCAGTTGGCAGGCTGCTTGTCTACCATATTGGTCAGGCAAAGCACTTCATGCACGACCAATTCTAACACCCGAAAACCGTAAGATTACGGGTAAAACAATTTTAATTGTGCCAAGTTAATTGACGACCGACCCCAAGGTCGGCCGTCATACGAAGGAGAAAACAAGGTATATAAGCAGTTGGCAGGCTGCTACGATACCATTATTGGCCAAGCAAGGCTGTTGCGGCCTGGCCAATCACTGAACCCGGGAGCAGGCCGATTCCCAAGACCCCGAGTAAGGCAATACCAAGAACAGCAGATATTCCGGGAGTGAAATCCAGGGCAATGTTTTCCTGGGGATCACTCATATACATATATCGTACTACTCTCAGGTAGAAAAATGCAGAGATTGAGCTGAATACAACCAACCCGATGACGGTCATTGTATATCCTGCCCCAAGAGCGGCCTTTAACAGGTAAAATTTACCAATGAAGCCGGCCGTAGGTGGAATACCGGTCAGGGAGAACATAAAGATGAGCATAAGAAAGGCAGCCATGGGGTTTGTTTTGGCAAGTCCCTTGTAATCCTCGAGAGATTCGCGCCTATTACCTGGACTGGCGAGAAGAACAAGGATGGCAAAGGCTCCCATATTCATAAAGCCGTAGGTAAGCAGGTAGGTCATGGTAGCGGATAACCCTTCGGCAGTACCGGACAAAACCCCAAGCAGAGAATACCCGGCATGGGCAACGGCAGAGTAGGCCAGCATGCGCTTGATGCTGGTCTGGGACAGGGCCGTGATATTTCCGATGGCCATGGTCAGTAATGCCAGGGAAGAGAGCAAGATTCCCCATTGATCATGAAATTGGGGAAAGCCTGTGAACAATACCCGCCCAAAAACAGCAAATCCTGCAGCCTTGGGACCAACCGACATGAAAGCGGTAATGGCAGTTGGCGCTCCCTCATAGACATCAGGGGTCCAGAAATGAAAAGGTGCTATCGCCACCTTGAAACAAAAGGCTGCGATCATAAGGCCAAGACCGGCAAGAAGGGCTGGATTTTCAAGTAAATTGCCGGTTACAGTGTATTTGGCAATTTGGGCTATGTCAGTCGTTCCTGTCAGGCCGTAAACAAGCGATATGCCATATAACAGTATGGCTGAGGCAAAACCGCCCATCAGCAGATACTTCATGGCGGCCTCGGCGGAACGACCATCGTTGCGTGGTAGTCCAACAAGGCAGTAGATAGAGAGAGCCATCAGTTCAAGACCGAGATACAGCACCATCAGGTCACCGGCGGATGCCATCAGTAACATACCAACGGCAGAGAATATCATCAGGGAATAATACTCTCCCTGCTTGAGGCCTTCAGTCCTGCGGAAATGTTCACTCATCAACGCCGCAAGGATTACACCGAGCAGGCAGATGATTTTGAAAAAGGAAGCGTAGGAATCGGCAATGATCATCCCCCCAAAGCCGACGATATTCTTCTCTCCGGCAACCATAACCAAGGCCGCCAGACATCCAATAACCGTCAACCAGGGCAAAAGCTCACGACGTTTGGGGGAGAATACATCCAGACCGATAAGAAACAGCCCTATACACACCAGGAACATTTCCGGTATGATTGGTCCAAAGGCTTTCCAGCTGACAAGTGCTGTATTAATCATTGTCTATCCTTTTGCTTGAAAACTACTGGTAATTTTTAATTTCGCCATCAGTGGGATATGACAGCCGCAACGTGTTGAGCGGCGTCCATGCTTCCCTGTACCTGACTTATCAGATGCTCTACCGACACATGCATGAAACTCAGCATGGCATCAGGATAGAGTCCAATCCAGAAAACAAGGCCAACCATTGGCACCAGAGTGAGCACCTCTCTGGTTGTAAGTTCGGGTAACCCGACAACCTTTTTATTGATCGGGTTGAAAAATATACGTTGATACAGCCAGAGCATGTACCAGGCACCGAGTATAAGGCCGGTGGCGGCAAAAAATGCTGTCCAGGGTTTGTGGATGAAACTACCGAGCAAGACAAGAAATTCTCCGATAAAACCGTTGGTAGCCGGCAGACCAATGGCAGCCATGGTAAAAAGAAGGAAAAATGAGCCAAAAATCGGCATGGTCGAGGCAAGTCCACCATAATCCTTAATAGCACGGGTGTGGGTCCGTTCATACACCATTCCGATACAAAGGAAGAGGGCGCCGGTAACTACACCATGGTTTATCATCTGAAGAATACCGCCTTCGATACTCTGGGTGTTCATGGAATAAATACCAAGGGTGATAAATCCCATGTGAGATACTGAACTGTAGGCAATAAGTCGTTTCAAGTCTGTCTGGGCGAGACAGATTATCGCACCGTAAATAATACCGATCAGGGAAAGCACGATCATCGGTCCCATCATAGCCTGGGTGGCCTGGGGCAGAATGGGCATGGAAAAGCGTAGGAAACCATAGGCTCCCATCTTGATGAGGATAGCGGCAAGAATGACAGAGCCTGCGGCCGGGGCTTCGGTATGTGCATCCGGCAACCAGGTATGAACCGGCCACATGGGAACCTTAACGGCAAAGGCGGCAAAGAAGGCCCAGAAAAGCCACATCTGAAATTTAATCGAGTATGAATGCTTGGCAAGTTCTATAACATCAAATGTGTGGCCACCCTTCATGTAGAGGGCAATAATACCAACCAGCATGAGAAGACTGCCGACCAATGTGTAAAGGAAAAATTTGATGGTCGCGTAAATACGATTGGGTCCACCCCAGATACCGATGATGAGAAACATCGGAATGAGCATGACCTCCCAGAAAATATAAAAGAGAAAGATATCAGTGGCACAGAACACCCCGATCATCACCCCCTCGAGGAAGAGAATGGACAGGAAAAATTCCAGCACCTTGGTCTGTATCGCCTCCCAGGACACCAAGATGGCAAGTATGGTTACAAGGGTCGACAGGAGAATAAAGAGGACACTGATCCCATCAACACCTAAACTGTAGTTGATATGGAAGGCAGGTATCCAGGAGTGATGCTCGGTAAACTGCATCAGATAGGTTGTCTTGTCAAACATGAAGAACAGCGGAATGGACAACACAAATTCCATCAGGCTTATAATCAGAGCCATGGTTTTTATGGCCTGAACATCTTCCCTTTTAACAATCAGGAGAGAAAATCCGCCTATAATCGGGAAGAAAATAAGTGCGCTTAGCAATGGTACAGACATATTTATTACCGTATTTGTGGTTGGTTGAGGGTAGTTAACCCTAATTTACTGTTCCCTGACCTCTACCGAGTAAACATCCAGACAAAGAGAAACAACGCACTGCCGCCCATCCAAGCCAGGTAATGGGAAATCTGCCCATCCTGGATGCCTCTGAGTTTGGATGAAAAAGCACCGATACCGCGGGGAATTCCATTGACAATCCCCTCAATGATACCGCCATCGACAATCTTGAGCAGCGCCTTACGGCTGAAGCTGAGGGTTGGCTCGACAAGACCGGCGATATAGATTTCGTCAATATAGTATTTATTCAACAGAAGATTGTAGGTACGGGGAAACATTTCCACCAGCTTTCCAGGAATCTCCGGTTTGGTAATATACATAAAAAAGGCAAGTAAAATACCACACCCGCCAGCGAGGACAGAAGTTCCAAGCAGGACTGATTCCGCATAGGTTGAAATATGGAGCTCAGGCTCACCCACGACCGGCATCAGGAAATGCCCCCAATAGTTGTGGCCACCGAGTAATGGTGGGATACCAAACCAGCCAGCTCCGACAGCACCTATTGCCAACAGAATAAGTGGAATCGTAACCACCGGTGAAGATTCCTTGAGATGCGCTTTTTGTTCGGGAGTTCCCCGGAATTCACCATGAAAGATCAAGAAAAAGAGTCGGAAAGAGTAAAAAGCAGTCAGAAAGGCAACTAATGTTCCTATGAACCAGGCGAACTTGCCAAGGGCAATATCGGAATTAAATGCCATGGTCAGTATCTCATCCTTACTGAAGAAACCGGCAAAGCCAGGTACACCGGAAATGGAAAGAGAGGCGAGCAGGAATGTCCAGTAGGTAATGGGCATATATTTCTTTAATCCACCCATATATTTGACTTCCTGTTCATGGTGCATCCCCAGGATAATGGAGCCGCAACCAAGAAAGAGGAGGGCCTTGAAAAATGCGTGGGTGAACAGATGGAAGACACCGGCGCCATATGCTCCGACCCCGCAACCGATAAACATATAGGCAAGCTGGGAAACGGTCGAGTAGGCAACCACCCGCTTGATATCCGTCTGGACCAAGGCAATGGTAGCAGCAAAGATACAGGTAATAGCACCGATAAATGTGACGACATTGAGCGCAAAATGGGAAAGCTCATACAGGGGATTACAGCGGGCAATCAAAAAGACACCTGCTGTGACCATTGTGGCGGCATGGATCAAGGCACTGACCGGGGTCGGACCTTCCATGGCATCGGGCAGCCAGACATGTAGCGGTATCTGGGCCGATTTGCCAAGGGCACCGCACATGAGCAGGATGCAGATGGCGGTCGGCATATCAAAGGTCATTCCGAAAATGGTCCAGGTGTGGCCGACAATCTGGCCAGCATGGCTGAAGACATCATAATAATGAAGACTGCCAAAGTTGACAAAGATGAGGAACAACCCGAGAATGAAACCAAAGTCACCGAATCGGTTGACTATAAATGCCTTTCGGCCTGCGGTGGCCGCAGATACCTTTTCATAGTAAAAACCGATCAACAGGTAGGAGGAAAGACCAACAGCCTCCCAGCCGAAGAACAGCTGCATGAAGTTGTTGCCGAGGACCAGCATCAGCATGGAAAAGGTAAACAGGCTCAGGTAGGAATAGAACCTGTAATAGCCGTCCTCACCCTTCATATATCCAATGGAGTAAATATGGACCAGCGAGGAGACAGTGGTCACAACAATCAGCATAACCGCGGTTAACTGATCCAGGAGAAAACCAACTGCAACCCTTGTATTTCCGGAACTGATCCAGGTGTAAAGATCCTGGTTGATAAAGTGACCAGATTTGACGGTGAGAAATGCCTTCAGGGCACAGGAAAACGAAATCAGCACGGCTATGATCGGCACCCAGTGCGAGTTCACGCCCAGCCGTTTACCAAAAAGCAGGGTGAAGATAAACGATGACAATGGCAAGAACGGAATTGCCAGCAGCCACCATGGTAAAGATCCATCGTGGGTTGGGGCAATGAGTTGCCGGACATTTTCCTCATGCTCACCCTTTTCAGTATGCCCTTCAACAGCACCCTCTACAACATGCCCTACCTCCGCATGTTCAGATATTGCAGTTGTCCCATGATGCTGAGACACGGTAACGTGGATGTTACTGTGATGTTCGCCACTTGCATGCGTGGTATTTGCGGCGGCAGGCAAAACCGACAGCCCGCAGATCACTACTACCAGGAAAAATATGTTTGTTATTTGCTGTCTCATGCCTATCCCTTCAACTGGTTGACTTCATCAACATGGACGGTTTTACGACTGCGATAAAGTGTAATTGCGATACCAAGGCCAATTGCCGCTTCCGCGGCTGCCACAGTTATTATAAAAAAGGTGAACACCTGACCACGCATTGAATCAAGATAATGACTCAAGGCAACCATATTCAGGTTGACCGCATTGAGCATCAGTTCAATGGAGAGAAACATCATGATCAGATTTCTTCTGGTCAGAAAACCACAGACACCTATGGCAAAAAGAATGGCCGAAAGGGACATATACCAACTTAAAGGAATCACCTGCTGCCCTCCTTTTCAATTAACAGACCATACAAGCATGACATCAAATACGGATATCTTGCTTCATTTTCAGGATATAAATTTCGCATCGCTCAGCTCTTTTCAATTGTTGTTGGTGTGTCATGTTTGGCCAGAACCAATCCACCGATTACGGCAATGAGCAGTATGAGACCTGCGATCTCAAACGGCAGGATATAGCTTGTATACATTTCCATGCCCAAGGCCTTGGTGTGGGTGGCTTTGATTACTTCAGCCATCGGCCAGTGCCCCTTCTGCCCCAATACAAAGGTAGGAAGCATTGCTATCAGGGAAACGCCAAGACCGACGGAAATAATTCGTCCAAGCCAGGCCGAGGTAACAAAGCGATCCATTTTGACCTCGTCCCGCAGGCTGACGAGAAACAGGACAAAGAGATAAAGAACCAGAATTGCACCGGCATAAACAATAATCTGAACCGCGGCGAGAAACTCGGCCCCAAGAATAAGATAAAGGCCTGCCATATGGAAAAAGAGAACCAGCACCATGAGAACGGCATGGACAGGATTACGCATGGTTATGGCCAGTAACCCGGTACCAACGATCATTACAGCGCAGTAAAGAAAAAATAAGTAAGTAAACATAAGGTTCGGCTCCCTGATCGGAACGTTATATGGTTATTGATCCCGTTTGACCAGGTTACCAACCACCTGGCCTTCAATTGTCCATTCATCCGGTACATCCAGTCGCTTGGCGGCAGTCAACTCACGCTCAGGAATTCCACGAGGCCGCCAGAATGGATTGATATAACCGTTAATCGCTGACCCTTTCATGTCCGCAAATGCATCCCAATTGGCAAGTAGCCGTTCCTGATCAAAAAAGATGGATTCGCGATTATAGGCCGCATATTCAAAAATTTCTGTCAAAACTAGTGCATTGACCGGGCACACCTCTTCACAGAAACCGCAGTAGACACAACGCAAGGCTTCAATGTCATAGGAATCGACAACCCTGCACCCCCTTTCCTCATCTTCGTGAAAACGAATGTGAATACATCGGGAGGGACAAACCGTCACACAACGCATACAGGCAACGCATTTTGATGTTCCGGTTTCCTGATCACGTACCAGAGCATGCTGTCCACGGAACCCAAGCTTGATCTCAGGTTTTTCCTGCGGGTACTGTCGGGTAATTGGTTTTGCAAACAGCTGTTTCAGGGTAAATGCCATACCCTGCATAATTTCACTGTGCAAGATAGTCTGCAGCAGGTTTCTTTTAGGCTTATATTGAATTTGCATAGAAGTTATCCTTTTAGCCGGTAAAAGCTTTAATAAAACCGGTGAGAACAATATTACCAAGTGCAAGAGGAATAAGCACTTTCCAGCCGATCGACATTAATTGGTCATACCTGTACCGAGGAAGTGTGGCTCGTATCCAGATAAAGACAAACATAAACGCATAGACTTTAACAACAAACCAGAAGGGTGGAAATATTGTTACCTCAAACGGTCCGTTCCAGCCGCCCAGGAAACAGATGGTCCCTATGGAGGACATCACCATCATTCCGATATACTCAGCCATAAAGAAGATTGCATAACGCATCCCGGAATATTCGGTGCAATAACCGGATACGAGCTCAGTCTCAGCCTCGGGAAGATCAAAAGGTACCCGATTGGTTTCAGCAAGCATGGCTATGAAAAAGACAAAGAAGGCAATAATCTGGGGAAATATATACATTCCACCAAACGATCCCCCCTGGGCCTCAACAATCTTGGTCAGGTTGAGTGTTCCGGACAGCATCATCACCCCGACAAGGCTGAGCCCCATGGCGACTTCATAGCTGATAACCTGGGCCATGGACCGCAAGCCACCAAGAAATGTATATTTTGAATTCGATGCCCAGCCCGCCAGGATCACTCCATAACTTGCAAGGGAACTCATGGCAAAAATAAAGAGGAGACCGACATTGATATTGGCCAGCACCCATCCCTTGGCAAAGGGAATAACGGCCAGCGATGTCAGCATGGCGGTCAGGCAAATAATCGGTGCGGCCCGAAATGTTACAACATCAGCCTGCTCAGGGACTACATCCTCTTTGAAAAAACTCTTGATACCATCGGCGATTGGCTGCAAAAGTCCATGCCAGCCAACCCGCATCGGTCCCATCCTAACCTGCATATGACCAATAATTTTGCGCTCAAAATATGTGGCATAGGCAACATGCAGCATAATGATAGCAAAGAGGATGAGGATTTCTATGAATAATATTAGTACGTGCATAATGTTCCTTTAGCTTAGTTACAAGCCGATCCCATACTTTTTCTATCGGTCACACTCACCAAGGACAACATCCAGAGTTCCGATATTTGCAATTAGATCCGCGATCATGCTTCCCTCGGCCAGTGCCGGCAATGCACTGATATGAATAAATGAAGGTGACCGCACATGCATACGATACGGACGTCCGGATCCATCACTGATAAAATAAAATCCCAGTTCACCTTTAGGAACTTCAGTCGAGACGTAAATATCACCAACCGGAAATTCTCCTTTATCCTCAAGCAGCCGAATCAGCCCGGTGCCATAGGTCGATGATCCAGCCTCCACCTTACGCTGTCCCTGCAGGGGCATTACAAGATCAGGAGCATCCTCGGAAATGATAGGTCCTGGAGGGAGCTGATCAATACACTGTTGAATGATACGTGCCGATTGATGAAGTTCTTCCATACGGCACCGATAACGGGCGTAAATGTCACCATCGCTGCCGAGAGGCACTTCAAAATCAACGAGATCATAGGCATCGTAGGGTCGATGTTTCCTAATATCGTAATCAACTCCGGAACCCCGCAGACAGGCGCCGGTGAGACCAAGCTCAAGGGCTTCGGCTGCTGACAAAACCCCGATACCCACAGTGCGCTTCAACCAAATGCGGTTGGTATCTATCAATGTCTCATATTCTCCAATATGGGTGGGGAACTCGGCGACAAACCGTTGGAGAACATCAATAAAATTCCTGGTTACATCCTGCCTGACCCCACCGATCCGTGGATAGGAGAAGGTCAGCCTGGCCCCGCAAAGTTCTTCAAAAAGGTCGAGCATCACCTCCCGCTCGCGGAAGCAGTACAGAAAAACCGTCATGGCGCCAATGTCAAGGGCATGGGTTGCCAGCCAGAGCAGATGAGAGGCTATTCTCGACATCTCACAGACAATGGTCCGAATATATTTGGCACGTAGCGGCACGGAAATACCAAGCAGCTTTTCGACCGCCACGCAGTAACCGACGTTGTTGGCCATGGCCGCGATGTAATCAAGCCTGTCCGTAAGAATCAGTGATTGGGCATAGGTACGATTTTCGGCAATTTTATCAAAACCGCGATGCAGATACCCAACCTGGGGCGAGCATTTAATGATCGTTTCACCATCGAGTTCAAGGTCAACGCGTAAAACGCCATGAGTCGCTGGATGCTGCGGACCCATTTTCAGGGTATAGCGTTCTCCATCACCGTCTGCGACCGGAACATTCACTGTTTTGCTAATGGGCCGTGTCATGATTTCTCGTTCCCCTTGGTTTGCGACTGTTCTGCCTCGGTCCTGAGAGTTCCATCGCTCAGACCGAATTCCTGCAACTCAACTACCTTATGCTTCAACTCTTCCAGGCCGGACCATTCCTCTCTACCCTTGAGCGGATACTCCTTGCGCAACGGATAGCCGACCCAGTCATCGGGCAGCAGAACCCGGCGCATGTCCGGATGACCATTGAAGGAAATACCCATCAAGTCGTAACATTCACGTTCATGCCAGTTGGCACCACACCAGAGCCCGGTCGCGGTATCAATACAGGCATCATTTTCTGGTACCTGGGCACGGATACGAATGGAATGCCGAAGAGGAATCGAGTACAGGTTGTACACGACCTCAAAACGCAACAGGTTCCCACCGAGCCTCTTTTTATTATCAACCCCGCACAGATCCATAAAATGGTCCATTTTGATTTCCGGGGTATCACGCAACCATCGAAGGATATCAACAATCCGGTCCCGCTTGACAATCACCCCGACCTGACCATGAAAATCGCAGATTTCGAGAACTTCACCGGGAAAGTGATCCTGTAATTTTTCCGCTATCTCCATAGACTCCATCTGTACTGCTCCTGTAATATTTTTTCCTGCAACTTGATGAGTCCCTGCATAAGCGCTGCAGGACGGGGAGGACAACCAGGCACATAGACATCGACCGGCACGATGGTATCAACACCCTGGGTTACGGAATAGGAATTAAATACACCGCCGCTGCAGGCACAGGACCCCATGGCCAGCACATACCTTGGTTCGGGCATCTGATCGTAAACCCGGCGCAACACCGGTGACATCTTCTTGGTCAGTGTTCCAGCCACTATCATGCAATCGGCCTGACGAGGACTGGCCCGGAAAATAATACCAAAGCGGTCCAGATCATTGGTTGACGCTCCGGCATCCATCATTTCAATTGCGCAACAGGCAAGGCCAAAGGTCATGGGCCATATCGAACCGGCCCTTCCCCAGTTGACCAGCATATTAAGCGGCCCAAGAACCGCATTTATGCCCGGTATCTTTTTGACGCCGTCGGCAATTTCAATCAATGCCGGTTCCTGTACACCGGACTCTTTTACTTCTCCCATTGGAGAACCTCCTTTTTCCAGGCGTAGACGTAGCCCGCCAGCAGCAGGAAGATAAAGATAAACATCTCGACCAGGGCAAAAAGCCCCAGTCGATCATAGGTGACAGCCCATGGATAGAGATAGATCGACTCAACATCAAAAACGACAAACAGGATGGCGATCAGATAAAACTTGATCGAAAAACGCATCCTCGGCGCCTCTGTCGGGTCATTTCCGGACTCATAGGCAATCAGTTTTTCATGATAGGGGCGGCTCAGTCGAAAAAACCGCCCCACATAGAGAGTAACCACACCAAACAAGACCCCGAAAATCAGCAGGATCAATATGGCCAGATACTCCTTGGGAATGTACATTGCTTCCATGGGCTCTTTCCGTTATTTCCGATTTTGCAAGAGTTGCTCGGCAAAGTCCTGACGCCTGGCATCCGACACCTCTCCAGGTGATGAAAACGTCAGGCAGCCAGTGGTACACTTGGT
>WFZC01000227.1 GCA_015489765.1 Desulfobulbaceae bacterium | reverse complement strand
TCAAGGTGTTCCCGGCGGGCAATGAGCTTGGTGCGGAACTCTCGCAGGTAGTCGTTGAGGATGATGGAGACTGTATCCGGCTGGTAGCGGTGCATGTAGATCAGGGCGTTGAAGCTGCCCCTGGGGCTGGAAAAGAGCCAGTAGATGGGCCGTTTTTTGTACCGCTTTACATGGTCGGTGTAAAAATTCTTGAGGAAGTATTTACGGATATCCTTGCCGATGGCGTCTTCGATGAATTTCAGGTTTTCCTCGTAATGTTTTTCGCCAAAGGTAGTTCGCAAAAAACACCGAAATCTCTCTGCAATGTCATCTACGAACCAGTTGTCGCCCAAAATTGGGATAACATTGTCAGCGTCGGGAGGAAAAGATATTTCGATGTTTTTTGAGTTATCAGTGCCGCCTTCGGCGGAGTTATCAGTTATCAGTTTACAGTTATCAGTTGCGGCGTAGCCGCCACTCTTCTCACTGACAACTGATAACTGACAACTGACAACTTCTTCATCACTGATAACTTCTGGACGCTCTTGCTTTTCTTTGACGATACGAAAATAATCTTCCAGAGTTTCTCCCTGGTTAGCCAAAATTAACCCTGGAGCGTCCAGAGAATACCGTCCGAACATGCAGCCGACACTGTAGCTGATGAACTCTTTCATGGTGTCGGCCAGAAGCAGGGCTTCCAGCTCGTTGTCGAAAGGAAAGTTATCAGTACCGCCTTCGGCGGAGTTACCAGTTTTCAGTGTGCAGTTGTCAGTTGCGGCTTCGCCGCCATTCTTCTTACTGTCAACTGATAACTGATTACTAACAGCTTTTTTATAGCGGTAATACGGGTTGCAGGTCAGGGTGATTTCGTTGAGCGGTACTTCGGGGGTGAGTTCGTCCTGCAGGCCGTAGGCCTCGATGAAGATACGGTTGTTCTCTTCTTCGAGGCGCTGCGTTTCCAGAGTCATCTCCTGCCAGTGGGCGCGGAGTTTTTGGTAGGTGGCCTGAAGGGTTGGTTGGAGGTAGTCTGGGTGGAGTAGAGGGAGAGTGGTGAAGTCCCAAGATGTTTCGTGGGAGTTCCAGTCTGCCTGGACATAACCAATAAGGTTGGTAATAATAGGCCTGATATCGCCAATAGCAGACTTTGCCGTTTCAGGATACGGGAACAGCTCTAAGCTACCGGCTGTAGCATTGAGTGTCGGACAAAGTATTTTCATCACCGAAAATCCAATCGGTGAATTTAAAAAACCAATCATCAAGAAAAGATCTTGTCCTTCCTCCGTAAAAAGGGAGTCTCCTGCTTGATCAAAAATAAATCCTTCCGGCAGATATCGAATCGCAAAGAAAGCTGAACTTATACGATTCCAGGTTGCACCTTCTCTAAAATAATACTGAGCATTACGAATAACTGAGCTTTTGTGGGCACTGATCGCCATTCCATCGTTTTCCCAATCGATGCAGGAAATGAAGTTGCCATACCACTTCCTAACATCCCCTCCATCATTCAAAGAAATCCATTTCTTTCCTCTTTTTATATCAGACACTTCAAACCAGCACCGAATGAACCGACTGTTGTCGCCAGTTTGTAAGCCAGTCGCAGGATTGATTCCATAGTCTCTTAGTGTTTCGTTCGCCTTAAAGAGAGAAAGAAACTTAGAGGAGGCCCAATACGCAATCGGACTTCCCGGAATTTTTTTGAAATCCTCGGCAGATGCCCGGAAAAAATACTTTTCCATCCCGGCATTTTTCTCCTGTTTTTCCGCAGATTCACTCATCTCTCTTTTCCTCAGGTCCCATTGCCGATGCAGGCAGTTCTGACAACTGACAACTGTACACTGATAACTGATCACTGACCTCTGACAACTTCTTTCAATCTATACCTCTGCAACCGACTCCTCGGCTTATCCGGCAACGTCATCTCAATCAACCCTGCCTGCAAAGCCGGCAGCAGGTAGCGCTGCCGGAAGGATTTTCGGTCGGTCAGGCCCAGGGCCTGCATCAATTCACTTCTGCTCATCTCGCCCTTCAATACTGCAAGCAATGTTTCGACTTGGGGGGTGAATTGAGGTGTGACTTGGGGGGCAGTAAGCCCCTCAAGAGTGCTCAGAATCACCTCCAGCATAAAGCTGACAAATGGCGCTGCATCCGACTGGCTGGTACTCTGGTTCAGGGCATGGTAATAGTCCTGCTGACGGGCGTGGATCATGCTTTCGGTGGGCAGGTCGGCAAAAAGGGGCTGCCAGCGGCAGAGGATCAGGGTATGCCAGAGACGGCCCATGCGGCCATTGCCATCGGCAAAGGGATGGATGAACTCGAACTCGTAATGGAAAATGGAACCGGCCACCAGGGGGTGCAGGTCGGTCTGCTGCAACCAGTGGAGAAGGTCGGCCATCAGTTCCGGTACCCGTTCGGCAGGTGGGGCGATATGGACTACCCCGGCCTGCCCCATGACACCGACACTGTCGCTGCGATACATTCCTGCCGAATCCAGTAATCCCTCCATGAGCATCTTGTGGGCTGTGAGCAGATCATCCTGTTGGTGAGGGTTCCATTGCGGCAAACATTCGTACACCCGCGCGGCATTACGTACCTCCTGTATTTCCCGGGGCGGCGCCATGACACGGCGCCCTTCCAGAATGGCCGTGATCTGGGCCTCGCTCAGGGTATTGCCTTCAATGGCCAGTGAGCCGTGGATGGTACGGATGCGATTGACCCGCCTCAGACGTAACGCCATCCCGTCCGCGGCTGATAACCGTCCGACATGCTCGGCAATCTCCGCAACCTGGGAAAGTATCTCCGGCGTTACTGTGCAAGGGGGGCGGTAGGTTGTCATTTGCCTGCCCGATTTGCTGCCTTAATAATTTCCAGGCATTTGGGGCCTTGGGCCGCTGCCCCTTTGAAGTCAGACAGCCTGATATAGCCACCACGGAAATATGGTTTATGGAGATTTTCTAGAGTGAATGCGCAAATAGGAACAGTTGCCCCATCAAATCCTGAGTATTCCAATTGCACCAGAGAAGTTATTGTTTTTTCATCGATAAGGAAACTCCGTAATTTTTCGTAAGACGAGATAAACATCCAGACAAAGGGTGTCATAAAACCAAGTTGCCCTCCGGCCAGAGTTAATTCCGTGTTGCGAACGATAAAGGCCGAAAACAAATCTGATTTGACATCACTATATTCCTCCTTTAGAAATGTCTTCAGCCGGCCATTCATTCCCTTACCACCCATATAGGGCGGGTTGGCAATCACCACATGATAGCGAGTTGTCAGGTACTCTGCCTGAGTCAATGCCTTGAGAATGTTTTGTCGTAGTGAGGCATCAAAAAGCGAGTTATCAGTGTTCAGTTCCCAGTGTTCAGTCAACTGATTGCGGATGTCCGCGATCTCCTGAGCCGACAACCGCGGTCGGAGCAGGGAACCAAAGTTGTCTGCCTCCCGGAACAGGTGCAGATCATGCAACAGCTTTTCCTTCAACTGATCACTGACCACTGCAAACTGATCACTTGCTGATGAAATCTCAATATTCTCCAACACACAAATATTGGGCATCACCTTGCGTCTGAAAAATCGCCGATCATACTGTCTCGCTTTCATCATCAAGGCAAAGGCGGCCAGCTCCCCGGCCCGTTCATCAATCTCGATGCCGTAAAGGTTATTGGTCAGGATAAGCTGGGGGATTTTTGAGGCCTCATAGCCTTGCTCCTCATAAATAAGATACAGCAGGTCAAAGGCATAGGTGAGCATGTGGCCGCTGCCGCAGGCAGGGTCGCAAATCTTTATCTCTTCGGGGGAATTGATTTTAAAAAAATCTTCTTCTGCACTAGGAGAAGCGGCAGTGGAGTTATCAGTTTTCAGTGTGCAGTTATCAGTACCGCCTTCGGCGGAGTTGTCAGAGGTCAGTTTACAGTTATCAGTTGCGGCGCAGCCGCCATCCTTTTCACTGACAACTGATGACTGACAGCTGACTACTTGAGTATCTGGTCGAATGTAATACTCCATTCGGTCAATCAGCCGGGACTCTGGATGATTCAGCATCCACAACCGCCCTAACGAATTTTCGACCAGATACCTCACAATCCAGTGGGGAGTGAAGAGCTGGGTGGCGGCAGGGATATTCTCAGGGGTGATCTTTTTGTTCTTTTTCAGCCCCGCAAAGACTTCGTCTTTTTTCTCGGAGATATAGAACTGATACAACCAGCCGATGACTTCTACATCCCGGCAGGTTTCTTCGTTTAAGGCAACACGAACCAGGTGGAGAATGGAATTTTCGCTGAGCAGATCATCGGGCATGAGGAGTTCGCTGAAATCCGAGATCCGCTGGAACATAAACGGCATCAGTTTGTGGTAGCTGTTGCAGGCCGCCACCAGCAGCAATCGGTATGCCTCCTGCTGGGGATCGGCGGAAACCGCCTGTCCGCCAAGCAGGCCAAACACCTTTTTCCTGTCCACCTGCAGCTCATCATCAATATGTCCCTGCTTGGCATCCTGGAGGATCTCCGGCTGTGAGTATCCCTCGGCCGGGCTGACCGTGCCGATCCGGGTATAACGGTTCACATCCATGAAGCGCAGGGCACAGAACCGGTTGAACCAGAGATAGGCGATCCGCTCGACAACAGCCTCCCTGGAACTTTTGTCGATCTCATCCCGCAGTTGCTTGACCGCTTTTTTCTGCTCACGCAGTTCCGCGCTGTCGGTCTGCAAGACAAGATCCAGCCGTGCTCCAACCTGTTCAATGAGTTGACGTCGTGCCGCCTGAGCGAATTTTTTGAGTTCGGTGGTGTTCATGAAAAAAGTTATCAGTTATCAGTTGTCAGTTTTCAGTGATTCTGTCTACCCTTCATTTAGCCGGCCGCTGTCACGTTTGTTGTCCCTGCAGATTGTTATTCATCCATTTTTCTCCGTACCAGCCGATACTTCTGCAATCGGCTTTTCGGTTTCTCCGGAATAGTGTATTCAACATGGCCAGTGGTCAATAGTTTTTTCATCAGGTCATTGAGATAACGGGTCGGTTTTTTCTTACCCAGTGCCCTTGCAATTTCAGCCTTGGAAAGTGGCTGGTCTTTCAATAGCTGCAACACCCTGGCCGCCATTTTCGACTCTACCCCCGACTCTACCCCCGACTCTACCCCTGACTGACCCCTCTGCTCGATAACAATCACTTCCTTGAGCGGAATAATCACCTTGACCCGCATGCCCACTTCGACAATTTGCGGCTCGGGCAAGCCCTGCTCCCTGGCCTGCTGGAAAATGCGGCGGACTCCGGTGCCCCATTGTTCGATGAGGTCAAGTTCCCTGAATACCCTGGCAATAACTGTATTACGAATTTTCGAGACCCCCTGTTTCATATCCTCCACGGTGAGGCCGGGCAGGAGAATGCCGGGATTCTCAACCTCGATGCGGTCATCAAGAAAGACAACCCTGACCGGTGCGCCCCGCTGGGAGTAGTCGGCATGAACCAGGGCGTTGATGATGACTTCACGCAGGATGGACAGGGGGATTGACCAGACATCCTTGCGGCGGATGCCCGATAAATCCGCCCCCCGATAGGCATGTTTCTTCAGAAACAGCATGACCTCGTCCACGGCCCCGGGCAGTGGCACGTCAATGTCGATATGGTCGAAAATATCAATTTTTTCCGTGCCGAGAAAGCGACCGCACTGCACCCAGGCATCAGGGAAATGAAACAGGCGATTCTTGCCGAAGAGCAGGATGGCTCCCCTGGAAGGAACCAGGCGATTCTGGTAAGGGACAAGCAGTTTGAGGGTGATCAGTTCCTGCTCGTTGAGGCTGCGTTTGTCGGCAAAGAATTTCCCGGCGGCCACCAGATCAAGATCATCCTGCGACAGGTCAGGCATGGGCATTTCGTCATAGGATATTCCCTCAACCAAGCGCTGCAGTTCGGCAACAAGCTGGGAATCCGCCTGGCGATTGCTGGAGCCGAGGCGGACAAAGACGCCGTTTTCCGGTCCCGCAGCCTTCAGGTAATGGGGGCGCAGGCCGCTGAGAAAAACCTCAACCAGCAGCAGGGTTTTATCCTGGACGGTGAACAGTTCTATATTGGGCACCAGGCGCGGGGAAATGGCATCAGCAATCATGTTGCAGAGCCGTTCCTCCTCGGCCAGGGGATCTTCCACACCGATAACCTGCCGGTCGTCCGTCACCCCGATTATCAACCGCCCTCCGGCCGTATTGGCAAAAGCCACCAAGGTCTTCAGCAAGGGCCGCGGAGAAGAGAGATCCCGCTTGAACTCAAGAGTTTTACCTTCCGGGAATTGCAGCAGTTGCTCGATGGTGGTGGTCATTGGGGAAGTTATCAGTTGTCAGTTGTCAGACCGATATTGCGTTACTATTTTATTTTCAGGATTTTTGCGGTCTTCTTTTTTCCTGCCAATGATGCTTTTAACGACTTCGGGAGAGGACGTTCTTTCTCTTCAGCACCGGTATAGACGCATACACCGGTCCTTGGAGAATTGACCACCGGCAGAAACATTTCATCGCCGCATTCATGGGTAGTTGCGCATTTATCGCATAACCAGCCGTTACCGTCCCATTGACATTCCTTGCAGATGTGCTTTGCCGGGTACTTTCCACAAACATCGCATGGAACGATGGGTTCCGCATTTCTCGCCAGTAGTATGATTTCTTCACCGATCTCCAGGGAACAGGCAACTTCCCGGTATATCTTTATCCACAGTTCGGTTGTACTTCCAAAATCATACATGTAGTTCAGGGGTTCTCCACGGCGGCACAGTTCTCGAATCTTTGTGGTCAGTGGAAGCTCTTCGCCCCATCTTCCATAGGAAAAAGAACTCATGTGACCACAGCATTCCAGCCAGATTTTTCTCAGGTAATCATCAAGATCTTCAACGATTGCATCCTGGGCAACCAGTAAATAAAGAAAATAGTCAGGATCGGAGACGGCTTGAACAGAAAGGAAACAATATTTTCTATGTAAGCTGTTTTTTGTCTTTGGTGTATATTTTTTCAGACAGGATGTCAAATGCCGACCTATTCCTCTTCTCGTAAATTCTGATTTACAGAGCAGGCATGTACTCTTAGGTGCTGAATATTCCATAACTTTCTATTTACTGTTAGAGTTACACGTTGGTGATCAATCATTCCCACTGTTCACAGTCAAATTTGTACCTTTTTCCCCTGTTTTATCTCTGCCAGATACGCCTCTTTCAAGGCCCTGGCATACTCTTCCACATCCGTTTCATCTTTTAAGATGCTCTTGCCGAAACGAACAGGGATACTGCTTTTACTGATGTATTCCGGTTCCGGCTCATTCGTTTCAGTCGTGCTTTTCTCCTGGCCGGCTGGTTTATCTGCAGAAGAATCACCACCAGTATCTTGCCTCTTTTGCTCCTTGAGCCACCTGTCTTTTTGGGCCAGCAGGATGAGAAACTCGTTTTCCTTGAATGTACGGACGCTTTCCCGGATAACAGCGATGATTTGCTGGTGCTGGAGATTTTCCTCAAAATCGCTGAACGGTTGCAGCAGTTCCGCCTGTCTGCTCTGTTCAAGCTCCTGAAAATCATCCATGCTCTCAAGTTCATGCTTCAGAGCGGCAACGGTTTCCAGGGCTTGTTTTTTCGCTTCTTCAATTCGGGTCGTCAGCTCCTGCTTCAGCTTGTCAACCAGGGATTTGAGCTGTTGCATTCTGTTGCCCCTGAAACAGGCCGGGTCGGCGATGATGTCCCGAATCTGCTGCCCTTCATTGCCCGGCAGGTCGGCAAGATTGGCGCTCTGTTCTTCAAGAAACTTCTTTCCCTCGTCATAGATCTCTTTCGGGTGCCCTGCCATGAAACGGAGGACCGGTTCCAGCACATCATCTTTCATGTCCAGGAGAGTGTCTTCCAACTTGGGCAGGTCGGTGAGATAGAAACTGTACTCCTTGCCGGCCAGTTCCCGGAGCTGACTGATCGGTTCAACCAGAATGGAGAGGAAGGGGTAATGGGAGTCCTGGGATGCCAGGGATTCAAGGGTGGTCAGGAGTTCCTGAAATGCCTGGCCGGTTTCCTTTGCCAGGGGTTTGGCCTCCCTGGCCTTGGGCGGTCCATCAAAAAAGTCTTCATAAAATTCCTTTAACCGCCGGACCTGGGACGAGGTGAAATCGATCTGGGGGTCAAGGATAATGTTGGCATGCGACTGGGTGTTTTTCAGTCCCTTCTCCAGGGCCGAATCCTCAAGGATATTGGAATCCGACCGGGCCTCGATTTTCTCCCGGGCCAGGAGCTTGGCGGTGATGCAGAGAATGGCGGCCAGGTACCAGCCATAGGGTTTTTTCTCGAACCGCTCCACCAGGGTTTTCAGGGTGGTGCGGACACCGTTGCGGCGGTTGGCCTGGATAAAGGCGAGCATTTCCTGCTCTGCCTCGCTCATCATGTTGTCGTCATCGCCGAACAGGGTGTCTCCCGAGGGGCTGAGATACCTGCTGATGTCGCTTTCCTTGTAATGTATCCCGCGCAGCATGCCAAGATTGGGATAGGTGCGCCGCAGGAGGTCGTAGAACCCTTGAGTGATTCTCGTCTGCGGATCCGTACTGCTGATTTCGAGAGGTTTGAGGTTGATAATGAGCCTGGCTCTGCCAAGCAGATCTTTTGCCCTATCCTGCAGTTCCCTGTACCGCTCCTGGTTCTGAAAACTTTTATCTGTGAGGATGCGCTTGACTGTTTCCTGCTGGGCCTGGGTCATGTTCAGGCGGACATATTTATCTGTTTTTTTATAGAGCAACAGGTCGTGGAGGAAGCGGTCATCCGGCGGCATGATCACCAGCAGTTCGTCCCTGGCCATGGACTGCATGGCCAGGGCGGTTTCGTTATCAAGCTGTTCGTTGAAGGGACTGATGACATGGATGGAAAGCTCATGCCCTTTTCCGACCAGGCGATCATCGAGCTTGCGGGAAAAAGGATAGTCCTGTCCGTTTTCGTCATAACGGATTTTGCGGGTTTTTAGGGTGTGGTCAAATACCAGTTTGGCCAGTTCGTCGGAGACATCCGTGTTGTCGACATCGGTGTTTTTGATCTCCTGTTCAACATCCTTTTCCTCATCGGTGAGAAACTCGTACAGTTCTCCGTTTCTCTGGATATAGGTCTGCTGCTCAAGCAGATCGAGGGCGGCTTGAACCTGTTTTTGCAGGTCATTAATGCTGCGGTCGAAATTATCCAGCATAAGGATGGAGATATTTCGGACCGTGGCCTTGAACCCCTTGACATACTTGACCAGAAAAAGCGCTTTGAGCACCCTGACGGCAAAGGGATCCCCAAGGTGGGTTTCCGCGTTCAGGATCGCCTTCTGAATTTGGGATTTCAGGGCCGTGCGCACTCCTTCAAACATCAGGTCAAAGGTTGCCGGTTCCCGGATGGGATGGTCGGCAATCTGTTTTGCCACATGCTGGAATACGCCAAGCATGGATCGTTCGCCCACCGAGCTGTGTCTACCCTCAAAGGCGTTATGCTGGGACAGACTCTGGATGGCGGACTGAAACAGGGTGAACTGGTAGGGGATAAAGGGATAGGAGTGGATGAAATGATCCCGGTCCTTGAAATTTTGATAGGTCTGGGAACCATCGCCAAAGCTGAACAGGGTTTTGAAGTTGTTTTCCTGCTCATGATACACCTCGGAAAGAATGGATACGCCGGCCTCGTTTTTCAGCAGCAGTCTTTTCTGGATGACCTCATCGACATTGGCGCTGGTGAGCTTCAACCGGTTGGCGAAGCGTGCCTGGATTTTGGAAAAGTCGTTGGCCTGCTCTTTGCTCATCTCCCCGACCACATCATCAAGCACTTCCTGGGCAGTGACGATGATCCATGCCCGGCCCCGGCATTTGGTGGCCAGGCTCTCGGCAACGGTCTGCAGGTTGGTCATGAGCTTTGTATTGTCGGCAACATACTGGCCCACCTCGTCAACAAAGAAATTCAAACGGAAATTGTCTTCTCGGCCCTCTATGTAGCTGTTGATCTGACCGGCAAAGTCCTCGATGGAGAGCTTGTAATCACTGCGGTACTTGTCCAGAATTCCCGCCGCCGCAGATTCATCCGTGCCGGTTACCTGGGCATATGCCTGCGCAATATTATGGCCTTCAAGCAGGGCCTGTTCACGGCCGGTTGTCCAGTCCTGGCCGGCGATGTTTTTGTAGGCATCCTTGAATTTTTCATAGAGGCCCCGGCCATCGAGATCACGTTCAAACTGGGCAATGTGGCCGTGCTTTCCGTAATAGCCACACATCTCGTCAAACACTTTGACAAACACCGAGAGCAGGGCGTCTGTCTGGGTTTTACTGATGACATCGGCCTTCTGATCGATATTGAACAAAATGGATTTTGAAGGAATGGTTACGGCCCGTTTGATGTCTCCGCGCAGGATTTCGTTATCCCCGCATTTGGGGAGAAACAGATCAAGGACCGGCACTCCGTCAATGGAACGGTTTTCGAGGAGCAGGGCCAGGATTTTCAGCAGATGAGATTTACCCGAGCCGAAGAAACCGGATACCCAGACACCATTTGCGCCGTCATAATTCTTGTAGGCATCGAAAAAATCTTCCAGCCGTTGGGCGACTTCATTGGTAAGGACATACTCCTCAACCTCCAGCCGCAGGCTGGCCTCATCATCAGCCTTGATAACGCCTTCTATGGAACGATCGACCGGTTTTTCAAAAATTTCATGTAATTTCATGGAACACCAGTTTTCAGTTACCAGTTATCAGTGTGCAGTTTTCAGTTATCAGTGCGACGAAGCCGCCATTATTTTGCTGAAAACTGACAACTGAAAACTGATAACTTTATTCACAATGAAAGATGTTAAACGCCCTGTAATACTTGTCGTCATGCAGACGGCCAAATAAATCCAGGGATGCTCCACCCTCCAGCGAATGGGTGTAACTGCCCGGGAAAAACATGACGGTCGGCTGCTCCTTGGCCGTACTCTGCAAATTATTCAGAACATTATGCGAACGAATGTAGGGAAAGACCTCGCCCACGCCGGAAACAAACATCACGTCAAAGGGGGTATGGGCTATTTTTTCAGCAATGGCGGGCACAAGGTGGTCCTGGCTATCAAGAACTCCCTGAAGTAGTTCCTTGAGTTGTTCTTTGTCCACGGTTTGTTCCGTTTCCAGAATACGATCCCATATATTTCGCTTTTTCAGGAGTTCAATTGCCAGGTCATAGAGGTTGATGTCCAGAATACGAATTCCCTGTTGTTCAAGCTTGTTACGCAACTGAACACGTAGTTTTTCCATCTCCTGTGCTTTTTGGGGAGGGAATGGGCAGATAAAAAACGGAACTTCATTGCCAAGCCCCTGTTTTTGTAAAAAACGATCACTGCTGATAAGTTTCAGGAGATGATCATACGTGTCTTGAATTGAAAACTGATCCATTTTGCTCTACGAAAGCCAGGTGTTGATCTCGGTATCGGAAACAGGAAATATTGTAAGCCATGATGGATTATCTTCCGCAAGAACCCGGACGAGGTTCTCGGTGAGAAGGCCGGGAATTATCATATTTTCCTGCGATATTATCTCAGCTTCTCTCATGGTTTTGAACAGCACCTGCCTGAGTTTTTTTCTAGTGGAATCTTTTAGCTTATCCAGGTTTTCATGCCACTGTGCCTTTTCATCAAAAAAAATGTTGTAATCCGCACGCTGCAGGTTGAGATCCATGCGTAGATATTTTTCCCGTACAATCTCTGTCATAAAATCCCGTATAAACGCATAGCGTTTACAGACAGCAACCCAGAGAAGGTATTGCTGTTCCTGGCGTGATCCCGATCCGAGGAGCTGGAGTTGATTTTTCGTCAGTAAGGTGAGACGTGAACATATTTCCCGAGCTCTTCGCTTGCTGCTGCTCTCTGTACGGGCTTGCAGAATATTCTCCGATAATACCTGTTTTCGCGTTTTTCGCCAGTCACCTAGTTTTTCGTACAGCTCGGCAACACATAGCGATTCGTAATAAAACAGGCCACCAGTGGTGAATGACATTTGATAATCGTCTGACACCATTTTCTTTTTCACGCTGTTTCTTGCTTTATTGTCGGCATGGCCGGTTTCTTTACTCCGTCAACCGGGTGATTTCTTCCTCAATTTCATCTATCACCCGGTCCAGAATAAAGGAGTTCATACTGTATGGGGTCCGCTCGGCGATAAATTTCAGTTTCAGGTAAAGTGGCTCGTCTATCCTCAGCGGCAAGGTCTTTTTCACATCTTCCCGGACATGGGGTTCTTCCCAAGGATAGACTTCGTTCGCCTTGGCGCTTTTTTTCCCTGCACCGGCTGCAAACTTGTCAAGGTCTCTGTCTTTACTCACTTTGGGGGTTGAACGGAGTGGAGTTTTCTTTTTAGTAACCACCATAGACCTCTTTGTAGAGTTGATTCATTTCATCAGCTGCTTTTTTGTCCTGTTTCCATTCGACAACGGAAAGGCCGTCTCGTCCTGATTTGCGAAAAGCTATGCGATCCCTGAGCACGGAGTCGAGCAGGGAGAGGTGTTGAAATTCTTCTTTCTCAAAAAATTCACGGCTTTCCAGATCTTCACGAACTGCGGGATTAGTGGACACTCGGTTCAGGACAATAAAGGCCTGTAGGTTCTCGTTGAGCCCTTGGGCCATTTCCACCAGTTCATCCATCTGCCGAATGGTCCAGATGTCGAACTGAAAGGGTTGTACCGGGATATAGGCCCGATCACAGACGCCGAGAGAATAGCGCAGTTCCATCGAATCCCTGCCGCCGGCATCAATGATGATTTCATCATACCTGTCAGCCAGGTCACGGACTTGTGAAGCCA
Source organism: Desulfobulbaceae bacterium (assembly GCA_015489765.1). Lineage (GTDB taxonomy): Bacteria > Desulfobacterota > Desulfobulbia > Desulfobulbales > Desulfobulbaceae > DRLX01. The sequence continues at coordinate 10,119 of WFZC01000227.1, read as the reverse complement.
GTCCCTTGCCGAATTTCTGGACACAGGCAATTCCTGGTTTCTGACCGGTTTCCTCGCGAACCGTTGCCCAGAAAGAGGCCGTCCCCTGTCGATCGGTATCCAAGAGTAGAACATCCCTGCCCTGCAGGGCCAGCAGGGCGGCCATGTTGGTGGCCAGGGTGGTCTTGCCGGTGCCGCCTTTTTCGCCGCCAAACAATACAATGCTCATACGCCATCCTATATAATACTATTTCATATATTTCAGATGAAATGATATCATATCTCATGTATGCTGCAAGAAAAAAAGCCGTCCCCCGAAGAGAACGGCTCAAACATTCGAAGATTCGGGATTAAATGGAAGAAGAGACGTAATCCTGTTTTTTCAATGGCATTATCTTGGGACGCGGCGAATTTCTTTCCCGCCATAAATCAAAGGCATCCTGCATGCGCAGCCAGACTTCGGGCGTTGTGCCTAACCACTGGGATAGGCGAAGGGCCATATCCACCGAAACTCCAGACTTGCCGTTCAACAACCTTGACAGGGTAACCCGGGAAACGCCAAGTTGCCGGGCGGCCTCGGTCACACTGATACCTTCTGCCCCCAGGACATCTTCTTTTATGATTTCCCCAGGATGGGGAGGATTGTACATCGCGCTCATACCGGTCCTCTCAGTGGTAGTCCAGATAATCCACCAGTTCGACATCATCACCGACAAAACGAAAAATTACACGCCAGTTTCCATTGACCCACACCGAAAAAAAACCTTTTTGTTTACCGGTCAAGGGGTGCAACCTGTAGCCGGGGAGGTTTAGATCTTCCGCCTTTGTTGCCATGTCAAGCAACCCAAGGATTCTTCGTAGCTTTGCCGCATGTTTGGCCTGGATACCGGCTTTACTGCCTGTTTTGTAAAATTTCTCAAGCCCTTTGTGTCGAAAACTTTTGATCATGACATATTGTAACCCGTATCTTTACAGCATACAACAAAAAAGCCGTCCCCCGAAGGGGACGGCTGGGATTTGTGAGTATCGGATTATCAGGAAGCTACAGGGGCCAGCCCGGTATCGGCCTGTTTCAGCTCGGCCATCTTTTCGGTCAGCATCCAGAGGGCCTGGTTCAACCTGATATTCTTGTCCAGGGCCTTGACCGGCCTGGTGGTCATTTTTCTGGTTCGGCCGTTCCTGCCCGTGATGGTTCCCACGAGACCGCCGCGCATGATGTTCTCCTGGACCACATTGAAGGTGGTCCACAGGTCATTGCCCCGGTCATCGTAGCGCCGCTCTTCGAGCAACTGATGAGGGCTGATCGGTGCTACTTCCGGATCATCGTATTTCAGCCTGTGGGCGGCCTGGGCGAATACACCGCGCTCGTCCGGGGTCATTTCGATGACCTTCATCTCGTCGACCCGCTCGGCAATGGTGGAGGCGGCCGAGGCTATCCGCCGGGCCGACCGGACAAAATCATCCGGCCTGAACCCGACATGTTTGTGGCTGAAGTTGGCAAACTCCGAGGCCACCATCAACCCGTTGCCGCAGATCTGCCGCCAGACCGAGGCGATCAGTCTGAAGGCGCAACCACGATCATGGGAATTGTACAGAACCAGGTCAACCCGTTCGCCGTCAAACGAAAGGCCGTTCCTGGCAAACCGGATCAGGTGCCGCTGGTAACCTTCCCGCCTGGCGACCCGCACCCTGCTCTGCTCGGCATGGATGGGCTGCCATCCGGTTTCGCGCAGCAGGTCCACTGCGGTCAGAGTCGGAACAAAAGAGTAGCGTTTCGATACCCCGTCGATGGGCTCGAAGGATCCGGCTGCCGGAGCAAGGGATACGATCTGGTCGTTGGTCAAAATTGCAGGTGCTGTCATTGTCTTGTCTCCTGTGCTGATAGGGACAGGGGCAAGACAACGCCCCCAGGGGCGGCTTGCCCCTGTCGGGAAGTTATGGATTGCCGATCATGCCGGCATCGGCGAACGAAAAAATTGTCTCGCCGATCACCAGATGATCGAGCACACGGATGTCGATAAGCCGCAGGGCCTTTTCGAGCCTGCCGGTCAGGTTGACGTCCTCGCCACTGGGCGTGGATTCTCCCGAAGGATGGTTATGGGCCAGGATGACCGCCGCCGCATTGAGATACAGGGCCTCCTTGACCACTTCCCTCGGGTGTACGGTCGCCCGGTTGATCGAGCCCCGAAACATCTCCCGGAATGCCAGAACCCGGTGACCGCTGTCCAGGAACAGACAGGCAAAGACTTCACACTGTCTGTCCCGGAGCCGGTAACCGATGGCGTCCCCGGCATCGCTGGACGAGGAAATTTTTGTTCTTCTTCGTAACCGGTACCCGCTGAGCCTGTTGGCCTCGCTGAATACCTGTTGTCTCTCCGCGGGACGGTAGACACCGTCTCCATCTCTGACATACAGCATTGGTCCCTCCCTGCGGCCGGGACCGTCTCCCCGGCCGGGCGTGTTTCAGGGGTTATTCTCCGCGATCAAAACGGGATATCCTCGGGCATGGGCGGACCCACCTCGTCTCCGGGCGGAGAACCACCGTTCTCCTGCCGGCCACCGAGCATTTCCAGTTCCCTGGCCTCGATCTCGGTGGTGAAACGGGTGATATCTTCCCGATCGGTCCACTTCCGGGTACGGAGTTTGCCCTCGATGAATACCTTGTCGCCCCGATTCAGGTGCTCACCACAGATCTCGGCAAGCCTGCCCCAGGCGACAATCCGGTGCCATTCGGTGTGCTCCTGCCTGTTGCCTTCGCCATCCTTCCACCGTTCGGTGGAGGCGAGGGAAAAGGTCGCCACCGGGGTCTGATTCGCGGTGTAGCGTACTTCGGGGTCACTGCCCAGATTGCCGATTACCATTGCCTTGTTCATATCGTTCCTCCATTGGTGAAAAACCCGGTGAGCGTCTTCATCCCCACCATGGGGAATCAGTTCCCCGGGCGGGATCTATTGGTTATGTGTTTCCTGTCATGCGGCCTTGGCCTTGCGAATCTCCAGGAAGGAAAACTCCCGTTCTTCCTGGTACTCGTCGATGACCGAGCCGTTCTGGGTCAAAAAAGTCTCCAGCCGGGTCATATCCAGATGTTTCCTGCTCCGGGTCGCCTTGCGCAGAAGGCAGCCGCCAGATTTGATTGGACCCTGCTGTTCGACAACGGCGAAAAGATGCCCCTTGATGTGTTTGATCTGTCCCTGCAGGTTCTTTTCCCTGGCCTGCAGTTCCTGCAACGCCTCAACCACACCAGCCAGTTGCGGGACCTCCTCGGTCTCGAAGCGCGGGCAGGTCGCGATATGGCCGCAGTATCCGCACAGGGGCGTGACTTCGGTTTTCATCTCCGGTTCCACGCCCTGCAGCATGGCCTGGTACTGGGACCAGATGGTGCCGGCGCGTTCGATCAAACCGCGGTAGATCGTCTCCTCGGGTTCGTAACCGTTGAAAAACCCGACATCGCCATGGGCGAGATCGAGGACCAGGATCGCGCCCCTGACCGTATATTCGGGGTGCTGTCTGGCCAGCCCGCCCATCTGCAGATAGAGCTGCGATTCCCAGGAACCGTATGCCCCATCGGGGATTCGGCTGGTGCTCTTGATCTCCAGGACGGACTTGATCCGGTGGGACTGGGAGGTGAAAACAAAGTCGAGGTGGGCCCTGAGGGGAATGTCGTCGGCCAGAACGATCTCCACCTGCCGTTCGAAGTTATCGTATCCGGCGGCGGTGAAGGCCCTGGCGATGATCTCCTCGGCCATGTGTCCCCGCTGGAACCGGAGCAGAGTGGCCAGATCGTGACAGGCGGGATGGATCTTGTCGAGGATGATCTTTCTCGGGCAATAGCCGATATCGGACGCGCCGAGATACCCGCCGCGATCCCCCAGGGTCTGCATGGTATGCTGTTCCGCCAGCTTGCGCAGGCTGGTCAGCAGAGTGGTCTGAATATCCATGTGTTTCCTCCGTCATGGTCGAGGGGAGGACACACAGCTCCCGCGCAGGGGATGGTGCGTTCCTCCCCTGTCGGGTTGAAAAGATGTTGGTTTCCGTGGGTTACTGGACCGTCCGGGCTTCCTTGTACCAGTGCCTGCCGGCGCCGTCCCAGCGGAAGCCCGCCGATTTCAGCAGTTCCTTCTTGTCGAACGAGTTGCCCAGGGCAACGATGATGCCGTTACGGCGCTGGTACTCGATACCGGCTATCTTTGGCAGGTCGTCCTCTTGACTGGCCTGGTCAGGTCGTGGTCGCGAAGCAGGGGCGGCCGCGTCTTCCGGCTTGCCCCCGGAGAAATACACCTCCCTGAGCAGTCCCCGGTAGGCGTCGCTGCCGATGGAGAGCAGGGAAAAGCATTTCTGCAGGGCATCGGTGATGGCGCCTTTCATGGCATCGCCCACGTTCGCCCGTACGATCTGCATCTGCCCGGTCTGGGAGCCCTTGCACAGCCATTCGTCCGCGATCTTGATGAACAGCCTGACCTCGGCCACCACCTGGTGGTCGAAGATCTCCTTGCTCACGACCTCGAACCGCCAGTTCTCCGGCAGCAGCACGCTGTTGACCGCGTCGAAGACATACTGCGGTTTGTAGCCGTAGCGCACCTGGCCGACGACCTGGCCGTTTTTCATCATCTTGATCTCCTGCACGGCTTGCCGGCCAAAGGCCCGAAGCAGCGCGTTAATCGCCTCTACTTTACCGGTCAGGGTTTTGTCGTTTTCTTTTTTCTGCATGCTGTTTCCTCCTCGTGGTGATGGGAATGAAGCAGCATGGCCCCGAGCGGGAGGATGCGTTTCACTCCCGCTTGTTGGGTTGGTGAATGCGAAACACCCATCGACGGACCGACCAGTGCGCGAAAAAAACGCACCACTGCCGCCCGTGGCCATGGATGAAACAAAAAAATGGGGTTGAGGAAATTCCGGACGGAATTTCACCTTCGGGTTGTCACATGCCGCCGGAAGAAGGGAAGTTCGCAACCGCGATGAAACTGCTTACAACCGGACACTCGTGACCGTCGGAAAAAAATCCAAGGGTGTGCGGGACACCCGGCTATTTCCCTGTTGAAAGGGATTACCTGCATGAAGCAAGTGGAAATGTACCTCTATGATGACGCCGGGATACGGAAAAATCAAGAGAAAAGTTATGGGCTGGGGGTGCGCTTGGCCACCAGGGCCATGATCTCGGCCTGGAACTCCTCATCCCGGGTCAGTTTCAGGGCAATGGCCTGGCAGATCGAGCCGGCCAGTCCATCCAGATCGGCGGCGGCGACCTCCACGGTAATCTCGCCTGCCTCGGAGAGGCCAAGAAGCAGGGCGGCCTGATTGTTCAGCAGTTCCATTTCAAGTTCCCGAAAAAATTATCGATCAATGGATATCCCTTCTGTCCGGGAAAAGCCCCGGCATGAGATGGGGAGCCTGGCGGCAAATTCCACTGAGATGTCGTTGATCATCCCGGTAAAACGCGATGCCGACGGGACAGGCGGCGGCCCCATCAGGGAAACGGTTTCGTTGCGGTCCGCGATCGTGTCGAGGTCCGGTCTCATGTCCTGTTCAGATCTCTTCATATTTCTATGATAACACAGCGTTGTCTGGTTTTGAACTGAAAACCAGGCGGCAATGATGTCCGGTTGGGACGCCGGTTTGATTATCGTGTCCGTCATCCGGCGCCGGTGCCTCCCGTTCTTTGTTCTGTTTTCCTGGCTGTGACGGGAAAAAATTACCGCTGCCGGGAAAGAGTGGGTAGGAGGGAGAAGAGATGGAAACCGTCTATTCCGAAATCATACGCTCGTTCGTCGACACCTATGGCCTGAGTCGGGGCCAGGTCATCGCGGAGATAGAGAAGACGTTTTCCTCCATGCTCTCCCGGTGGCATGGGCAGGATGTCATGGCCCTGTTCACCGGAGACCGACTGGAGGCCATGGGCTACCGGCGCGGCGGCAACGGACTGATGGAACAGGTTCCCATCGAGCTGACCACCATGCGGGGCTGGAACAGTATCCGGAGAATTCTGGAACAGAACCTGGAAAAGGCGGCATGCCTGCAGGAAGTGGCCCGGTACAAGAAAAGAGAACACGCGTTGTTCTGGGGGGAGATCGTCAGAAAGAACAGCGATGGCGGGCTGCTGGTCGAGGTGGAGATCGAACCAGGGAAACCCGTCATCGCCGAGTGCCCGGCGCATCATATCGGTATTCATGAACGGGAAGAACTTCTGGCGGGCCAGCGGCGGGCCTTTCACCTGCGCCGGGTCGAACCGGTGCTTCTGAAAACCTGTTCACGGCTCAGGGTCCGCGTGGACCGGGTTTCGAAAAACCTGGTGGCGAAACTGCTGCGGGACGGGGCGCGAAATCCGGAGACAACGATCCGCTGCCTGAACCGGTATGTGGGCCACAAGAGTTTTGTCGAGTCGTCGGCCTTCCTGCCCAAAAAGGTCATCCTGGCCGCCCGCCGGGAGTTGAAGGAACATATCCAGGTCAAGGTGGTGCGGACCGCCAGGGGGTGCAGAGCGTGATTTTGTTCTCGAAAAGGACCGAAAAAGAGCCGTGGACCTCGCTTGGCCGGGGCGTCCACCTGGACGAGCCGGACAGGATCATGGACCTGGGTTATCCCGACAGTTTCCGCAAGGGGCATCTCTGGTGTTTCGGGACCACCAGGGTCGGCAAGACCAGGATCATGGAGCATATCATCGACCAGGACATTCGCAAGGGATACTCGGTGGTGGCCATCGATCCCAAGGGGGACGCGGATCTGTTCTCGAAAATCGTCCAGGTGGCCTTCGATACCGGCCGGCAGGAGGAACTCATGCTGATCTCGCCGGTGTTTCCCGAGTTCAGCGCCATTCTCGATCCCCTGTCTTCCTATTACATGATCGAGGAACTGGTCGCCCATATCACCGCCGGAGTGGCGGTCGGCAGGGAACCCTATTTTTTCGGCGTGGCCTACGAGGTATCGCTGGTGGTGGTCCAGGCCCTGATCATGCTGGCCGCGAATGCGGGGACCCGGAGATCCTTCAATCTCAACGATATCAAGAACCATATCAGCCACAGCGATCTGGAGAAGCTGAAGGAACGGCTGGAGTATATCGATACCCCCGAGGCCCGGCAACTGGTCTTGGACATGAAAAAGATCCTGGCGACCCCGGCCGATTACTACTCCAAGGTGGCCAGTTCCCTGCGGGTCGCGCTCACGGAACTGACTTCGGGCAACGTGGGCCGAATCATCGGCAATGGCGACGAGAACCGTTTTATCGACCGGCTCGAACAGGGCAAGGGTGTCATTCTGGTGGTACAGCTTGGTTCCCTGTTGACCAAGCGGGCCGCCTACACCGCCGGCAAGGTGATCATTTCCATGATCCAGGCCTTTGTCGGCCGCAGGTATTCCAGCGACACCACCATCGCACCACCCCTGACCCTGCACATGGACGAGGCCCAGTCGGTTCTGTACCAAGGGATCGAGGACCTGTTCGCCAAGGCCGGCGGCGCCGGGTTGTATATCCACGGCTACTGTCAGTCCATCAGCCAGCTCTACGCCGAGATCGGTATGGATCGGGCCAATGCCATCCTGGACAACTGCAACACCAAGCTGTTCATGCGAGTGCCGGATTCGAAGACCGCCAAATATATCTCCACCCATCTGGGCGAGAAGAGATCCTACAGCCCGATCATCTCCCTGGGCGGCGGGTTGTCCATCCGGGAGACCGAGGAGGTCCGGATCAACCACACCGAAATCCTGAACATGGATCCCCGGCAGTTCTTCCTGACCACCTATTCCGGCATGTTTCGCGGGGTGACAGCCGATGTCGCGGGCTCGACGATCAAAGTGGTCTTCCCCGATATCGGCGCCTCGAATCCCGGGCAACCGATCCATTGACCATGATGGATGGCATCGAAATCATGCTCCTTGGGGGAACGGGTTGCCTCATCGGGATGGTCCTCATCGCTTTTTTCCAGGGGCACCGTAAAAGAATGACGACAGAGGTCAGCCCCCATGTTTCGGTCACCTTGGAAGAGCTTTCCCGGATCTGGGCGCGAGCCAGGGAAACGGGCGAGATCAGGATCGATGATCTGGCTCCCATCTGGCGCGAGAAGACCGATTCCGGTTGTCGGCAGGAGAAGACATACCGGTTCCGCAACAAAAAAATCGCCGATTTTTTCCGGGAACATATTGAACAGGCCCCCTGGTTTGCCAGGGCTTTTCCCCAGAAAGAGGTCTGCTGCCGGATCCTCTCCCTCCTGGAAGAGGAGGGTGGGTGTCCGTCCGTGGTCAATGCCGCCGATGACGTGGAGGCCTCATGGGATTCCACCACCTATGATCTGCTGGGTCAGACCACCCTGCTGGACCACTCCCTGAATGTTGGGCTGGAGGTCATCCGTCTGCTGAGCGAAGAGGATGCCCACCATGTCATCCCCGATACCCTGGTGGCCGCCCTGGCCCATGATCTGGGCAAACTGCCGTCGATCAAGCCCCATCTCTACAGTCTGGGAGAGCATCCCCTGGCGGCGGGCCGGGTGTTGAGCACGATTGCGCCATTCAAGCAACTGACCCGCGGGGATGAGATTGCCCGAGCCATCAAACTGCATCATAAACGACCAGAGGGTTTACTCGGCCAGACCTTGAAAAAAGCGGATCAACGGGCCCGGCAACGGGAGCTTGAACGGGCCGTGGAGTTATTGGGTGGAGGGGAAACCATCCCGGATGTTCAGCCTGGGTCCGCCGTTCCTCCTTCGGCGGCACTGTCAAAAAAATCCTCCTCTTCAACGGGATCGGCCGCCGCCTGGCGGACCCAGGCTGACATTTACGGCGAGGAGACATCGGTCCGGAAAACAGACGAGGCGGTGCGGAGGATCGATATCTCGGCCTGGTTTGACGCGGCACGATTTCTCGATGCCCTGAGACCCTCCATCAACAAGGTGACCGGCCGTCGGTTCATGGCCTTTTCCATGCCAAATGGCTATGTCTTTTTTCAGGCCAAGGCACTGGAAGAGGTGGCCAGGAAACAGGCCGAGCAGGCCGGGGCCATGGATATCGCCACCATGGCGGCCGGTGATCCGACCATGCGCCGGGTCTTGTTTACCGTGGTGGACAGCCTGCGCCATGAACACGGGATCATTGCCAGGGAATTGATCAGGGATAGGTATTTTGGCGGCTACTTCACCATCACGACCGGCGGCAGATCACTGAAGGGATTTTATACCCCCTTTCACGCCGAAGCCTTTGGATCCATCGCGGAAATGGAGAACCGGAAGACAGGTATCCTGAAAAATTTCATATCCGTGGAACCGTTTTCCGACAACAACGGAAAATAAGGTGCACACGTGGCCGCCTCCCGCAATGATTACAGCCCGAATACCACGATCATCACCACCGGTGGGAGCAACGGACCCAGCCGTCCCGGGGGGCTGATCAGCGCCATATCGGAAATCCAGCAGTTTTACGTGATCGAGGAACAGGGCCAGGAAATACCGGCCGAGTTCCTGACCCTGGAGGGGGCGCTGGATTTTTTCAGGATCGGCGCTGTCAGCGGTTTCAAGGAAGGGTTGTTCCTGATCCTGCTCTTTCCGGTGTTCTCGTTCTACCTGCTGCCCTTTGTCTTCAAGACCCCGGATCTTTTCCTGACCATAACCCTGAACACGATTCCCTATCTCCCGGTCATCATCAATACCACGCTCTGTATCTATATCAGCCGTTACTATGTGGGCAACCTGACCAGGAAAGCGGTCAACTCTCTTTTTATCGGCCGGGCGACCCTGCTCGTGGCCAAGGCCGGTTTCATCTACATCGCCTGGTATATGCTGGTACAGCTCAGCACTCCGGACCGGGTCTGGCAAGTGGCACACCATTTCAATGATCCAGAGCGAGTCTATGCCAACTATCTCCAAATCCTTCCCCACATGATGCCCGTGGTCGAACACTGCGCCACGATCGTGCTGATCTCGTCGATCGTCCCCTATGGGTCGGTGTACATGCTCGATCAGTGGCGACGCTACAGGATCAGAAAAAATCGGCGGATCATCGGTCGATAAACACCGATTTTCGCAGCGGCTTTAACCGTCACTCGGATATAACACTCGGAGTATGACAGCTACTGGAACTCAAGATTCAACGGGGCGCCTCCGAGGCCCGGCAGACGGCTGGGTAGAAGATTCCAGGGAACACGACGCAGGATGGGGT
>WFZC01000226.1 GCA_015489765.1 Desulfobulbaceae bacterium | reverse complement strand
GCTGTAAAATATCACTCATATCCCGTGCCTGAAGCGGCGCAGATAAGCCCAGCAGCAACAGACAAAAAAGCAGCGCTGTTCCAGGTACTGCCGTCACGCTCCGGGATGGTAGAAATTTAACGATTTTCTCCACGGCCATGCGACAATTGTCATGATTTACCCGAGCCACTCTTCCACCTCGGCCTGTTTTGGGACCCGGCCAACACATTTCACCTCACCGTCAATGACCACGGCCGGGGTCGAAAATATTCCCAGCTTGGCCATTTCCGCAAAATCGGTCACCTTGCTGATTTCGGCCTCAACTCCCTTGGCCGCAACAGCATCCTCAACAACCTTTTCCGCCTGTTGACAGGACGCGCATCCCGGCCCGCATACTTTAATTTCCATCATGTTCTCCTTATGTTTTCTGTAAAAAAAATTTACGCCAAATGCCTTAGTGCAAAATTTTATGCACCATTTATTCATGAGCGGCTTTAGCCGCAATGCTTCAACCGCTATATATCCTGAATATAATTCGCGGCTGAAGCCGCTCCTACATGCGGTTTGCGTTTAAATAATCATATTGAACAAGAAGCCGGTAAAGAGAATACCACTGCCGACCACACCAATGAAGACAGCGATCAACTTTGGCTTGAGCACCTTGCGCAGAATCACCATTTCCGGAAAGGACAGGGCGATGACACTCATCATAAAGGCAAGTACCGTGCCAAGGGCCGCGCCCTTTCCGAGCAGGGCCTCGACAATGGGGACAATGCCTGCGGCATTGGAATACATGGGAATGCCGACCAGAACCGCTGCCGGCACCGACCACCAGGCGCTTTTTCCCATGATGGAGGCCATAAAATCTTCAGGCACATAGCCATGAATGGCCGCACCGACACCGATACCGGCAACAACATAGATCCAGACCTTGCCGACGATATCACGCACCGCTTCCCGGCCACGCTCCACCCGGTCCGCCCAGGTCAGTTTTTCCTCAACCACAACCGCCTCGGCGGCCCGCAACTCCTGGACCCAGTCTTCAACCCAGTGCTCAAGATGAAAACGACCGATGATCCAGCCTGAAACCATGGCAATGACCAGGCCGCTAATCAGGTAGATGGCGGCCACCTTCCAGCCGAGCAGCCCGTAGAGCAGGACCAGGGCGATCTCATTGACCATGGGCGCGGCCACCAGAAAGGAAAAGGTCACCCCGAGCGGTACTCCGGCCTGAACAAAACCCAGAAAAAGCGGCACTGCGGAACAGGAACAGAACGGGGTAACAATACCGAGCAGGGCCGCCATCACATTGCCGGCGGTCTCCCTCTTGCCGGCCAGGTATTTCCGGGTCCGCTCCTGGGTAAAAAAGGAACGGATCATGCCGACAATAAAGACAATCAGTGTTAGCAGCATCATAACCTTGGGAACTTCAAAGACAAAAAACCTGATTGTTTCCCCAAGGTGGCCGCCTTTTTCAAGGCCAAGCCAGGAATAGGTAAAGAGATCGGCAAAAGGGGCCAGCTGTTCGTAAATAACATACCAGAGAACAAGTCCGGCCAGCCCCAGGAAGGCGGCCTTCCCCTTATTGAGTCCTTTATTATGTACAGGATTACTGTTGCCGGTATCGGCACAGTTGCATTCCGGTGTCTGTATAGGTTCCATATTTTTCCTCGATTTTTTCGATAATCACTATATCGCCATTTAACGATTAAAATACAGCAGAAATTCTCATTGTCAATCTTTTTTTTCCACCGATATAGGGCTGGTTTTCCCACAGGTATTTGGATATAGTCGCTCCCATGTGGACCATTATTCAAATTGTTGCCCCGGTTTTTCTCATCATTGCCATGGGATGGGCCATTCGTCGCATCGGCCTGGTTGACGATGTATTTTTTGAGCAGAGCAACAGGCTGGTCTTTTATGTTTGCCTGCCGCTTCTGCTGTTCCATAAAATCGGCGCCTCCGATTTTTCCGCCAGCTTCAATATCCGCCTGATCCTGGCCGTTGCCGGCGCCACAGGCTGCTGCTTCCTCCTTGCCTGGCTCCTTGGCAAGCGCCGCGGCTATTCCGCTCCTGTTCTCGGGGCCTTCTGCCAGGGTTCATTCCGCGGCAATCTGGCCTATATCGGCCTGGCCCTTATCTATAACGCCTATGGTGATCCAGGGCTGGCCAGGGCCGGGATTCTCCTTGGGTTTATGGTGCCGGTATTGAACTTTTTTGCTGTTCTTGCCCTTAGCCTGCCAGGTCAGAAGCAGCGTATCAGATATGGCAGAATAGCCCGACAGATGGCTGCCAATCCCCTGATTCTCTCCTCCCTTTTTGGTATCTGCTGGAGTTTTTTCCACCTGCCCATGCCGATCGTACTGCACCGCTCACTCAGTATTGCCAGCGGCATGACCCTGCCCCTGGCCCTGGTTGCCATCGGCGGCAATTTCTCCACGGCTCGTCTGCGCGGAGACCTGGCGGCCGCAGGTCTTGCCACCTTGATAAAGCTCCTTGTCCTGCCCCTGGTAACGGCCTGTTTCCTGTTTTTCCTTGGCGTTACCGGGCTTGATTATGCCATCGGCCTGTTAATGGCCGGGGCCCCGGCCGCCGTTGCCACCTATATCATGGCCTGTCAGATGGGAGGTGATGGCAGGCTTGCCGGAACCATTGTTGTCATGAGTACCGGGGCATCGGCCCTGAGTTATACCCTTATCCTGCTCTATCTGCACGCCGGGGCTCCTGCGGGGTGATGGCAGCTTGATATGCAGATCACATTTGCAATGCACATGAAAGACAACGGTACAAAAAACTCTTTTTCTCAATCCCTGCTTAATCCGGACACCTTTACCCTGACCTATGAGTTGGTGCCCGGACAGGGGGCCGGTGGAAAAAGGATAGACCGGCTGCTGGAATTTGCCCGCAGGGCAAAAGAAGACGGACGCATCTGCGCCCTGTCCATCACCGACAATGCCGGTGGGCATCCGGCCCTGGCCCCGGTTGCCATCGGCTCTGAAATACAGCAAATCGGTCTGGAGCCGTTGATCCATTTTTCCCTGAAAGACAAGAACCGCAACCAGATCGAAAGCCACCTCTTCCTCTACCAGCGCAAAAGGTTCCATAACCTGCTCATCCTTGGCGGTGATTTTCCCAAGGCCACTTATTACGGCCAGGCCAAACCGGTGTACGACCTGGATTCCATCCAGACCATCCAGCTTATAGAACAGATGAAGGCCGGTCGATACCGGCATCTGCCGGAAGACAACTCCCTAGACCCTCCCCTTGCCTTCCTTTGCGGCTGCGTGGTCTCTCCCTTCAAGATGACCGAAGCGGAACAGGTCTGGCAGTATGCAAAGCTGGTAAAAAAGATACGGGCAGGGGCCGCCTTTATTATCACCCAGGTGGGCTATGATCTGAACAGATATGAAGAACTGGTTCGCTTTCTCCGCGATCAGCAAGTGCGGATTCCGGTGCTGGCCAATGTTTTTATTCCCAGTCCGAATGTGGCTCGATTCATTGCCCGGGGCGGGGTCCCCGGAATTTTGCTGCCGCCGGCGCTTGCCGATTTGATGCAGAACGGGACAAAAGAGGACCGGTTGCTGCGGGCCGCAGCCATGACGGCAAGACTGCGCAGGCTCGGTTTTGCCGGTATCCATCTTGGCGGCAACGGTCTTGATTTTGATGACGTTGCCTTTGTTCTTGATCAGGCGAAGGAGCTGTATGAAAAGGATGCGCCCGCCCCGACAACCATCCATTTTCCCATTGCGCAAGGCTGGTCACTCTACCGGTCAAAAGGTGAACAGCACACCCGGCTCCGGCCGGGGACCCGACCAGGCAGCCGGCCCCTGCATCACCTGGCGCACAGGCTGCTTTTTTCAAAAACCAATCCGCTCTCCAGGCTCTTTGCCGCCTTCTGCCGCCTCTGCGACCGTCACGCCGCCAGTCGTCGTCTGCTGACCTTTACCGAAAGGCAGATCAAGGAAATTCTCTTTGACTGCCGGATGTGCGGCGACTGCACCCTCAGTGAATCCACCTATCTCTGTCCCCAGTCGGGCTGCCCGAAAAAACTGGTCAACGGCCCCTGCGGCGGCAGCAATGGCGGCAGATGCGAGGTGTTTCCGGACCGCCGCTGTTTTTATGTGCGCGTGTACCAGCGTCTTGATCAAGGCACAACCCTGGACGATCTCGCAGGAGCAGTGATCCTTCCGCCCAAGGACTGGTCACTGGAACACAGCTCCTCCTGGATCAACTATTTCCAGGGTCGTGATCATACGACAAAGAAGGAAAACTAAAAACCTACGTTGAGAGATTCAGGGACGGTGGAGCGCCCCGGTAATAATGGCATCCTCGATCCTGCTGCCCGGGGTGATAACCGCCCCGTCCCAGACCACGCACCGCGCAAGTTCGGTCCCCTCTCCCACCTGCGCGCCGTAGCCGAGGCATCCCCAGTCGTTCAGTTCCACGCCATCTGCTACCCGCACATTTTCATCAAGCAGCCAGTTGCCCTGCCTTGTTCCTGCCCCGGTAACCGCCATGTCTCCGGGAGAGGTCAGCAAATCACCATGCAGGTGCAGGTAATCTTCCGGGGTGCCGATATCCCGCCACAGGGCACCATCTACCCGCCGGACACCGATCAGGCCCCGGGCTGCCAGTTCCTGGTAGAGATCTATGATATGAAAAAAAGACTTTTCCGGGATTTTTGCCAGGATTTGCGGCTCCACCACGTGGATGCCGGTAAAGGCCAGCCGCCGCGCTCCGGGCACAGGCTGGAAGGACAATACACGATCATGGGCAACGGAAACGGTGTTAAAGCGGGGGCAGTCATGAACGGCCATGGTGACCAGATTGCCGGAACAGCGATGGTACTCATAGAGCGCGGCCAGATCAATTGTGTGAACGATATCGCCATTCATGACCAACAACGGCGCCTCGTCAAGATACGACAGCGCCAGCCGCAGGCTGCCGCCGGTTCCGAGGATTTCTGGTTCATATTGGCAGATCACGGCCGGGTACGGAGCAAGGGCATCCCGGACCTGGGCGGCCAGGTGGTGGCAGTTGACCACAATCCGCCGACAACCGACAGCCGCAAGCATATCAAGCAGCCTGAGCAGCAATGGCCGGTTGAGGATGGGAAACAGCGGCTTGGGCCGAATCAGGGTGTAAGGTCGCAGCCGGGTCCCAAAGCCGGCCGCCAGAATCATGGCCTGCATACTTTTCCTCTGGTCTCTCTTTATTTTTCTTGCCTTGTCCGCAGCCTGTGCGATAAAGTACAAAATTTGCTCAATTAAGTTCACCAATCCCTATGAGGCAATCGGATGATTACTCTTCTTGACTATGGCGCCGGCAATGTCCGCTCCGTCATCAATGCCCTGGAACGACTGGGCGAAAACGTGGAACTGGTCGCAAACGGCGCCGATATCGCCAAGGCACGGAAACTGGTCTTTCCCGGCGTCGGCAACTTTGGCGCCATGATGCAGATTCTCCGGGACAGACAACTGGTGGAGCCTCTGCTTAGCTATCTCAGGGAAGACAAACCGTTTTTCGGCATCTGCGTGGCCCTGCAGGCCCTGTTTGCTTCCAGCGAAGAGGCGCCGGACATGCCGGGCCTGGATTTTCTGCCGGGCCGGGTAAAACGGTTCGATACCGATCTCTCGGTCCCCCATATCGGCTGGAACGGGTACAGGGCCAGGCAGCCTTCCCGGATATTTAACGGGTTGAGCGGCGAAGAAAAACTCTACTTTGTTCACTCCTACTATGTGGAATGTGACGATGAAAACGCCATCCTGACCAGCACCGATTACGGCTGCGAATTTGTCAGTTCCGTGCAAAAGGGTAACATTATCGCCACCCAGTTTCATCCTGAAAAAAGCGGCCGGGTCGGCCTGAAAATCCTGGAAAATTTTCTGCAGGATTCCCGGGAATCCGTCCGACCGCAACACTGCCCGCAGACCACAAAACTTGCCAAGCGTATCATTGCCTGTCTTGATGTCCGCTCCAATGACCAGGGGGACCTGGTCGTCACCAAGGGCGATCAGTATGATGTCCGGGAAAAGGGCGACGTCCGCAACCTGGGCAAGCCGGTGCAGCTGGCCGAAGAATACTACCAGCAGGGCGCCGATGAAATCACCTTCCTTAATATCACGGCCTTCAGGGATTTTCCCCTGGAAGACATGCCCATGATAGAGGTCCTGCGGCAGACCTCGAAAAATGTCTTCGTCCCCCTGACCATCGGCGGCGGCATCCGTGATTTTACCGACCGAAACGGTCGTCATTACACGGCCCTGGAAGTGGCGGCGGAATATTTCCGTTCCGGCGCCGACAAGATATCCATTGGCTCGGATGCCGTCCTCATCGTCGAAGAGGTGCTGAAAACCGGCAAGGCCACCGGCATGAGCTCCATCGAGCAGATCGCCCGGGTATACGGCAACCAGGCAGTGGTGATCTCGGTTGATCCGCGGCGGGTCTATGTCGATTCGCCGGATGCGGTTGCCCACCAGGTCATTGAGACCGTCTTTCCAGGGCCTGCCGGTGAAAAATACTGCTGGTACCAGTGTACCATCAAGGGCGGCCGGGAAGGAAGGGACCTGGATGCCATGACCCTGGCCAGGGTGTGTGAACAACTGGGGGCGGGAGAAATTCTGTTGAACTGCATTGACAAGGACGGCACCAACTCCGGCTTTGACCTGGAACTGATTAACGCAGTACGCGCCGCCGTCTCCATACCGGTTATCGCCTCAAGCGGGGCAGGCAGCGCCGAACATTTTCTCGAGGTCTTCACCAAAACCGAGGCCGAGGCCGCCCTGGCCGCTGGTATCTTTCATCGCAGGGAAGTACCCATCGGCGAGGTAAAAAAATATCTGCGCGACAGAATAGAAATCAGGCCGATCTAAAAATCACCAGACAAGGGCGCCGTCTTCTTCCCGCACGCCGACCACGGCAATACCGGCCCGGTCGGCGGCCGCGATCATTGCCTCCCTGTCAAAGAGAAGGGACTGGCCCGCCTCAACGGCCAGCGCCTTGCCGCCAACTTCGGCCAGGGTGGCAATGGTTGCGCTGCCGGTGGCCGGCAGGTCAAAACGAAAATCCTGGCCCGGTTTTTTCAGTTTTACGACCACGGCCCCCCGGTCGGCAAGTTGACCGCCCCGCCTGATGGTCGCGTCCGTGCCCTCAATAGCCTCGACTGCAAGCACTGTTCGCTCCCGCACAACCACACATTGGCCGATGTCAAGACGGCCGATCTCCCTGGCGATTTTCCAGCCGAAGCGAATATCCTCAACCTCGCCGGCTGCCGGCTTTCTCCTGGTCAGGACCCCGGCAGGAAAGAGCAGGTGTTCCAGGTAAATGGTCGAGGCCAGCACCCGGATGCCCTCCTGTTCAAGGGTCTGGGCCACGGCCCGCAGGATGGCGTCATCCTGGCGGGCGTCAATCTTGTTCCACAGACTCAACCCCTTAAAATCGGGCAGCACATCCCTAAATATCCTGGTCTTGGTAATGGCGCCGGCAAAAACCGCCTCGGTCACCCCATGCCTTTTGAAATGGTTGATTATTTTGCCCAGCTGCCCCAGTTTCACCCAGCAGAGATGATCGGCCTCCGCTGCCAGGTCGGGATTTGTTTCGTTAACATGGGCGGCGGCCACAACCGCCCTGCCCCGCTCACGAGCGGCCCTGGCAAACAGCAGGGGAAACTGACCGCCGCCTGCTATGAGACCTATGGGCAAGGATTTCATATTTTTTTCAGCTCACAAGGAAAAAAGCTACGCCTGGTCCTCTTCTATCCGCTTGACCACGCCACGACTCGAGGTGCGAAAAAATTCCACCAACCGGCTAACCTGCGGGCAATCGGGAATCTCGGCAAGGGTCATTTCCAGGGCATCGCTGGTCAACAGGTCCGGGGTGCGGAAAATTATCTTGAAGGCCTGGTCAAGCTTGGTAATAACCCCGTTGTCAAGGCCGTTGCGCCGCAGTCCGATCTTGTTGATGCCGGTTATTCGCATTCGATTTCTGGTGCCGCTTAAAATGACAAAGGGCGGAACATCCTTGCTGATACCGGACATGCCGCCGATATACGTAAACTCCCCTATACGGCAGAACTGATGCACGGCCACCAGACCGCCCAGGTTTACATGATCGCCGATCTCAACATGTCCGGCCAGGGTGGCCACGTTGGCCAGGATGGCATGATCACCGATACGGCAGTCATGGGCGATGTGGCTGTAGGCCATGATCATGTTCCCGTCGCCGATAACCGTTTTTCCATTGCCGTCCACAGTACCCCGATGGATGGAGACATATTCGCGGATCTGGTTGTTGTTGCCGATAATAAGCTCCGTCGGCTCCCCCTGGTAATGAAGGTCCTGCGGCGGCGCGCCGATGGAGGCAAACGAGCCTATACTGTTATTGCGGCCGATGGTGGTATGTCCGGACACCACGGCATGGGCATCAATAACGGAGTCAGCGCCGATTTTCACCGGACCGTCGATCACGGCATAAGGGCCTATGGTTGCGGAGGCATGTATCTCAGCCTGCGCATCAACCACGGCAGTTGCATGAATGGTCATAAATTCAGTTTCCTTCCCTTAATTCCCCGGCAAAGCTCTACTTAGGTATCCACGCAATTACATATGATCACTAAACAAACAATCATCATGGGTGCGGCCGGAGTACAAGTCATCACAATATCAAGATCAACGATTCAGCCAAAGGTGGCCATAAGCTCGGCTTCCGTGGCCAGTTGATCATCAACATAGGCCTTGCCGGTCATCTTGGCTATTTTTGTCTTCAGCCTGATCATTTCCAACTTGAAAATCAACTGATCTCCCGGACGCACCACCCGGCGGAAACGCACCTTGTCCAGACCGGCGAAGTAGACCAGCCGGTCACCAATATTCTCCGGGGCCGACAGGTAGGCCAGGATACTGCCGACCTGGGCCATGCCTTCCAGAATCAGGACACCGGGCATGACCGGTTCACCGGGAAAATGACCCTGAAAATACGGCTCGCCCATGGTGACATTTTTCAGCCCGGTTATGGTTTTTCCTTCCTCAACCTCAAGGATTCTATCAACCATGATAAAGGGATACCTGTGTGGTAACAGATCAAGTATCCCCCGAATATCAATGGGCATTGTTCTATTTTCCGCCATAGCTTCCATTATTCTTACTCCATTTTTTCCTGGTGTATTTTT
This sequence comes from Desulfobulbaceae bacterium, assembly GCA_015489765.1. Lineage (GTDB taxonomy): Bacteria > Desulfobacterota > Desulfobulbia > Desulfobulbales > Desulfobulbaceae > DRLX01. The sequence continues at coordinate 400 of WFZC01000226.1, read as the reverse complement.
TCCTGCTGTGATTCTGATCTGATTGTATTTATTTCCTTTCGCAGCCTGCGAATCTCTTTGGCCATTTCCGGCAGGCGCCGGAAAACAGCGCTGGCCCGGGCCCATGTTTTTACGTCAATTGCCGGGACGCCCCCAATAACGGCCCCGGCCGGTTGATCATTGTGCACGCCACCCATGGCCGCTACCCTCACGCCATCGCCGATGGTGACATGATCGGCCACCCCGGCCTTGGAGGCCAGGATGACATTACGGCCGAGCTTCGAGCTGCCGGCTATGCCTGCCTGGGCAACGATAATACTGTTCTCGCCGATCTCCACATTGTGACCGATCATCACCTGGTTATCCAGGCGAACTCCGGCCCTGATATGGGTGGTGCCAAAGGCAGCCCGGTCAATACAGG
>WFZC01000225.1 GCA_015489765.1 Desulfobulbaceae bacterium | reverse complement strand
CCCTATATGGGACTGTCCGCGCCGGTGCGGAAAACATTGCGGGACTATTATTTTTCTGTCCTTGAGCGGTTTGTTCCTTGTGATCGCGACCGGTTCGAGCAGGAATATCTAATGCTTGCGCTCCAGCGAACTCTCCAGATTCTCGGCGCTTTTGCCTTTTTAAGCAACCAGCGGGGCAAGATCTTTTTTTCCCGTTTCATCGAACCTGCCCTCCGTACCTTGGCCGGCCTGCTTGCCAAACCGGACGCCGCCGATTATGGTGGCCTGCGCGAGCTGGCCCGATGCTGTCTTATACACTGTAAATCCCATGAAAACTGATGACTCTTCCACCCTGGTTGCCCTGATCGGGCGGCCCAATGTGGGCAAATCGACCCTTTTCAATCGCATGACCAGGCGGCGGGACGCCATTGTTGATCCCACCCCCGGCGTCACCAGGGACCGCCATTATGCCCGGGTGCAATACAACGGCCATCCCTTTACCCTGGTCGATACCGGCGGCATTGATGACGAGGATGATGCCATCAGCGGTCATATCCGCACCCAGGCCATGCATGCCATTGACGAGGCCGATATTATCCTGTTTCTCATGGATGGCCGCCAGGGCTTGACGCCCAATGATCAGGAAATAGTCGATATCCTGCGCCGCACTGAAAAAAAAGTTTTTTTCCTGGTCAACAAGATTGACGGGCCAGACCTGGAAATAGAGCTGCTGGCACCGTTTTACGAACTGGGGGTCGAGCAGCTCATGCCCCTGTCTGCGGACCATGGCTATGGTTATACGGCCCTGATGGAGGCCCTGACCGCTGATTTTGAGCAGCGGGATGATACCGCAGAGCTGCCCGAGGGCACCATGAAACTGGCCTTTCTCGGCAGGCCCAATGTGGGCAAGTCATCGATGATCAATGCCATTATCGGCCAGCCCCGGATGGTGGTTTCCGATATTGCCGGAACAACCAGGGATTCGGTCGATACCCTGCTAAGCCGGGACAAGTACAATTACCTGCTTATCGATACCGCCGGCATCCGGCGCAAGGGAAAGACAAAGGACAAGCTGGAGAAATTTTCCATCCTCAAGGCGCTCAAGTCCCTGGGGAGAAGCGATATCGCCCTGGTACTTATTGACGCGGCCGAGGGAATCACCGAACAGGATACCAGGGTGATAGGTTACACCCAGGAACAGGGCCGGGCGTTGATTATTCTGCTCAACAAGTGGGACCTCCTGCAGGGGGATAAAAAACGGCAAAAGTGGTTGCTGGAAGAGGTCCGGCTGGCGACAAATTTCATTCCCTTTGCGCCCGTACTCAGGGTTTCGGCCAAGACCGGCTATGGCATCAAACGCATCTTTCCCGAGATTGGCAAGGTGTATCGCCAGTTCCACGCCCATTTCCCGACCAGCGCTCTCAACCGTTTGCTGGCCGATGCGGTTGCCCGCCATGCACCGCCTATGCACAGGGGAAGGCGTCTGAAACTCTATTACACCGCCCAGATCGGCACGGCGCCGCCAACCTTTGCCGTTATCTGCAACCGGCCCAAGGGGATTCATTTTTCCTATGAGAGGTATCTGAAAAATCGCTTCCGGGAGGGGTTGGGCCTGACCCAGGTGCCGGTCCGGCTGATTTTCAAGGAGCGGAGCGGGAGGCAGAAGAAAAAAGACAGGCGGTGAAAAGAATGAGGCGTAATGGTATGAATTTTATTGGAAAACAGGAATGAGCATCTTGGCAACGCAACCTCTTTGTTTTCACGGTTTGTTGCGCGGTCCAGCCATGCTGATTTATCCGCGAATAGAGCTCTTCCTGATTACCTGGATAACCATGAAAATTTCGCGGCTGAAGCCGCTCCTACGGGCTTTGGTTGTGGGTAAAACCCACCTTAAACGTAACCTCTTGATTTTCATGCTTTGTTGTGCCGCTAAGGCATGCTGGTTTATCCGAAAATAGTCCGCGACGTGATGCCCTTTCGGACTAGTGTCATCATTTGTTATGGCTGTAGACTGAAAATATGGTCCAGCCATGCTGGTCTCTGTTTTCCTGGTATTACTCGAGCAGGCGTTTACTGTATTCGGCCAGACGCTTGGCCAGCAGGCGCCTTTCATTGCCGTTGAGTTCCCGTTCCCTGGCAACGATATCCATGTAGTACCCGGTGAGCCCGGAATAGGAGCTGGACGGATGAATGGTCAGCCAATGTTCGGCATCATCATCATTAAAGGCCCGTTCCACAATCTCGACTATGATATCATCTCCATCCTCGCGGGCCCAATTCAGAACCCGTTGAAAGAGATCGGCTTCCTTGAGTTTGCGGTACTCGGCCCGTTTGATCATAAATTCCAGTCCCTGCATATACCTCGTTCCCCTGGTTTTGATTTTTCCTGTAATTTTTTTTAAATGTAATGTCTCCCTGCTCTGTCGTCCGGCGCGTCTCCGGATGTTCCCGGCATCGTTAATTTACCCTAACATACCATAGAGTTGTTTCAGGGCCAATCAATATCCGCCCGTTGGCAGAAACATGGTTTCCCTCAAAGAAAAAAACCTGTGTTCCATTGGAAGGAGAATGGTTCCCGGCCGGCACTAAAAAAAGAAAGGTTATCCTATTTTTTTTTTGATTTGTCATTTTTCCTGATGCATACTCCAGGTAGGAGTTTCATCAAGGGACATCCCAAAGGTGAAGAATAAGTCTCTATTTATCATGAATGCGGGTTTGCCCGCCTAGAGGAACGATTATGACAGTCAGAAAAAAAGTTACCTTACTTTCGTTGGCATTACTTTTATTGCTGGGGATAACAGGGCTTTTGCAGTTTCGGGCGGTGAAATCCATTGCCCGCGAATGGAAACAGTACCAACAGACAGCTTTGCAGCGTCAGGTACAGCTTGCCGAAATCAAGTCACAATTTGGTTATGGCGGGTTTATCCATAATTTTAAAAATCACGTGCTGCGGGGGCAGAAAAAGTATGCAGACCGGTTCCGTATCAATAAAGAACGCATGGACCAGGCCTTTGCCGCTTATGAAAAGCTGGATCTTTCCGGCGAGGAACGATCTGCGCTGGCAACCATAAAGAATGTTGCCGAACAGTATGCCAGGGCCATTGACACCTCGGTTGCCATGCACAACCGGGGTGATGATCCCACGGTGATCGACAAGGCCGTCAAGATCGATGATTCACCCGCCTTTGCCGCCTTTAAAGTGCTCGATAAACATGTGAAGCAAATTGAAAAGGCCACTGGCGCTGCCTTGAATCAGACGATTCGTTCAATCTTTATTCTGATAGCTGTTGCCGGTGCAGTCATGCTTGTGTTCTTTATCCTGTTTTTTTCCGTGCTGAACAGTGTCCTGAAGAGACTTGGCCGCTTGCAGGAGGCCACGGTGGAGATAGGCAAGGGAAATTTTTCTGTTCCTGTGAAGGTTGAGGGCCATGATGAAATCGGTTCCATTGCCAGGGCCATTGCGGATATGGCAGATAAGCTGCAACAGGTTATAGTCCAGATCCATCAGCAGACCGAGATACTTGGAAATTCGTCAAAACTGCTTTCTGATGTGTCTTCCGAGCTTTCGGAAGGAACCAGAATTGCGGCGGAACAAACCGATTCCGTTGCCGCGGCGACCGAGGAAATGAGCAGCAATATGAATTCAGTGGCCGCCGCCAGTGAACAGGCCTCGTCCAATGTCGGTCTTGTTTCCGAGGCCATTGATGAGATTCTTGCCTCTGTTGACGAGGAGGCCAAGCAGACAACCAAGGCCCAGGAGATAACCAGCCATGCGGTGAATCTTGCCACCAGTTCTTCGGAAAAGGTTGACGCCCTTGGTTCGGCGGCTGCCGAAATTACCAAGGTAACCGAGGTTATTACCGAAATTTCCGAGCAGACAAACCTGCTCGCCCTAAACGCTACCATTGAGGCGGCCCGGGCCGGGGAGGCCGGCAAGGGATTTGCAGTTGTCGCCAATGAGATCAAGGAACTGGCCAAACAGACCGCCGAGGCGACCGGAGAGATCAAAAGTAAAATTACCTCCATTCAGGGCTCCACCAATGAAACCGTGGATGAGATACGTCAAATAAGCAATGTTATCGGTGAGGTAGATGAAATCGTCACCGAGATTACCATGTCGGTGCAGGAACAGAGCGCCACCTCCGGGGAAATTTCCCAGAACGTCACCCAGGCCGCCGAAGGTATTGCTGAGGTCAATGAAAATGTCTCGCAAAGTTCAGTTGTTGCCTCGGAGATAGCCCAGAATATTTCAGAAACCAGCCAGGTTGTTTCTCAACTTTCCGGCAGTGGCGATACAATCAATGAAACCGCGCAGAAACTTGCCGGTCAGGTCGCCCTGTTACAGAAGCTGACCAGTCAATTTACAACAGCAGGATAATGTGTATTCTTCGAGGCTTTCCCTCGCCACTCTTGATGGCGTCGTCAAACCTTCGATTTACTGCGTCGTGTGTCCTGTGGCGATTCTGAACATACTACATGTATAGTCAAGACCCGCCACAGAACACCACTCCTCGGAGTCTTCGCTTACCTGTATAT
>WFZC01000224.1 GCA_015489765.1 Desulfobulbaceae bacterium | reverse complement strand
GTGAGGTGGCGCCGCCCCGACCCGGCCGCCGACGCTCGAGATCGGCCTGGATCATCTCTTCACAGAGTTCAATACCGGGCGGGCAGCCGTCAATGACTGCCCCCAGGGCGGTTCCGTGGGATTCACCCCAGGTGGTTACCCGAAAAAGGGTGCCAAAGGTATTTCCAGCCATAATTGTTTACCTCAACTTGTTCATCAGGGGGCAGGCCGCCCCTTTTGCAGCAGAAAAACATAAACAGGCGGGATGATTCAGCAATGGTTTTTCCGTCTCCCGGCCGTGGACAGCACCTGGACAATTTCCCGGACAAGTTCCGAAGGCGGGCGGCCATCGGTATCAATGACAACATCCGAACCCCGCCGGTAGAGAGGCGCGCGCAGGGCCAGCTGCTCCCTGATCTCCCCGGAAAGATCACCACCGGTCAGAGACGGCCGCAGGTGACGACTCCTGTTGTCGGCCAACAGACGTTGTTCAATGGTTGCGCAATCGGCCCGTAACCAGAATATAATACTCTTTTTCCGCAAAGTCCGCCAGGTCTGTTCATGGAGAATGGCGCCGCCGCCGGTCGCGATAACCACCGAAGAACTGTTCCCAAGAGCAAGGAGTACCTGCTCTTCCCGGCGGCGGAAACCCGGCCATCCGTACCGGGCGACATATTCAGCCACACTGAGGCCGCTGTCCGCGCATAACAGGGTATCGGTGTCACAGAAATCCAGGCCAAGCCGCCTGGCCAGCATACTGCCGACCAGGGACTTTCCGGTGGCCCGGAAACCGGTCAGGATGATTCTGTCAAAAACCGTTTTTCCCCTGGCGGCAACCACTGTATCCAGTTGTTGTTTCATCATAGTGCGGAAAAGATACCCTATTGCTGCGAAATATTTATGCGGGATATTAGGTCAATTTTTCCTTTTCTTTTTATCCTGCCGTACTTAGAGTATGCGATAATTGAAAATTTACCACTGAAAAATAACTGTGCCAGGACCGGATACACGGTCCTAAACAGTTTCGATTTGGAGGCGCCTTACGCAGGCACGGAACATCAAGTTTACGACAATGAGATTTTGACCACTCTTTGGGATAACTGAAAATGGAATACAGGGATTATTACGAAATTCTGGGGGTTGACCGCAATGCGACGCAGGATGCCATCAAACAGGCCTACCGGCGTCTGGCCCGGAAATATCACCCCGATGTCAGCAAGGAGGCGGATGCTGAAAAAAAATTCAAGGACCTGGGAGAGGCCTATGAGGTCTTAAAAGATCCGGAAAAACGGGCCGCCTATGATAAATTCGGCAAGAACTGGCAAAACGGCCAGGACTTTGAACCACCACCCAACTGGGATGCGGGGTTTGAATTCAAGGGCGCCGGCTACACCGGCGGCAGTGATCAGGATTACAGCGATTTTTTTGAATCACTGTTTGGCCGCAGCACCACGACCGGCGGCGGCAGACGCCAGACCTTTCGCATGAAGGGGGAAGACCAGCATGCAAAAATCGTCATACGCCTGGCCGATGCCTATCACGGTTCCCGGCAGAATATTACCCTGTCCAGGGCAACCGTGGACGAGAACGGCCGGGTCACCACCAAGCCGCATAACTTGCAGGTAACCATCCCCAAGGGGATTATAGAAGGTCAGCGGATACGGCTTGAGGGCCAGGGCATGCCGGGCATGGGCGGAGCGCCCGCCGGGGACCTCTACCTGGAAATCGCCTTTGCCGACGATCCGATCTTCCATGCCGAAAAACGCGACATCCACATGGAGCTGCCGATTACTCCCTGGGAAGCCGCCCTCGGCGCCACCATCACCGTGCCGACACTGGGCGGCAAGGTGCAGCTCAAGATCCCGCCCGGATCGCAGGGCGGGAAAAAACTCCGCCTCAAGGGACGGGGATTATCAACGGCAACCAAAAAAGGTGATCAGATTGTCACCCTGCGCATCGTCGTCCCTGAGGCAAAGACCGATGAACAGAAAAAACTCTATCGAAAAATGGCGGAAATCATGCCGATCAATCCGCGAAAACATCTTGGGTAACATCCATGACTGATATGACACCCCTTACCGGCACTGTCCTTGATGAAGACATGCGCTGCAATCTCGGCGATCTCTGTCGTTTATGCGGCGTGCCGGCAGACAGTATTTTGGAAATGATTGACGAGGGAATGCTCTGTCCACAGGGAAATGACCCCAGAGAGTGGCGCTTTACAGCCCTGGAGGTCAAAAGGGTCCAGACCACGATCCGGTTGCAGCGGGACCTGCGCATCAATCTTCCCGGCTGCGCCCTGGCCCTGCAGCTGCTGGAGGAACTGGAAGAACTGCGCCGTCTGTGCCGCGTGCGATAACCATTGGAAACCCTCGTCCTTTTTGTTCACCACCTGCACATTCCGTCCCTGTTGACCGGGGCGGCGGGGGCGGCAATCCTGATTCTGCTTGCCTGCCTGACGGTATATACCCGTCTCGGCAGACGCAACCTCGGCCTGACCATTCGCCTTGAACAGGCGGGCAGGAACATCAGGGGCCTGGAGGAGAGCCTTGACCGGCTGCGCGCGGAACGGGACGATCTGCGGTTGCAACAGAAAAAGAGCATGGAAATAATAGCTGCCCGGCAGACGGAACTTGACAACTGCCGCCGCCTTCTCCAGGAACGGGAGCAGCTGTTCAGCACCGTGCGCGATCAGATGCGCCGGGATTTCGAGCTGCTGGCCGGTCGAGTCCTTAGGCAACAGGGCAGGGAACTTGACGCCCGCCACGAATCCGGTCTCCAGTCCCTGCTGGAGCCCATGCGCCGGCAACTCGATGAGTTCAAGGCGCGGGTGGAAGAAGTCTATGACAAAAAGTCGCGCGACCATGCCGCCCTGGTCAGGGAAATTGAACTGTTGCGGCAACTCAACCGGCAGTTAAGCGATGACGCCCTCCACCTGACCCGGGCCCTGCAGGGCAGCAACAAAATGCAGGGCCAGTGGGGCGAGATGATCCTGGAAAAACTGCTTGAGGATTCCGGCCTCCGCAAGGGCCGGGAGTTTGAAACTCAGCCGGGGATGCGCAACGAGGAGGGCCGGCTGCGGCAACCCGATGTTATTGTCCATCTTCCGGATGGGCGGGATATCATCATTGACGCCAAGGTTTCTCTCAAGACCTGGACCAGGGCCGCGCACGAACAGGACGACAAAAAACGGCAGCAGTTGCTCAAGGGACATATCGATTCCCTGCGCAACCATATCAAAGGACTGAGCGCCAAGGCATACCACCGGCTGCCAGGTGTCAATACCGTTGATTTTGTCCTGTTGTTCATGCCCGCCGAGGGGGCCTTCCAGGCCGCGGTTTCCCTGCAACCGGACCTGCTGACCACGGCCATGCGCAAAAAGATCATCCTGGCCGGGCCCTCGACGCTTATGGCTGTCCTGCGGACGATTCATCATCTCTGGCGGGTTGATGAACAGGGACGCAACAGTTTAGCTATTGCCAAACAGGCCGGACAACTTTATGATAAGTTCGTCGGTTTTGTTGAGGCCTTTGAGGAAATCGGCTTTCGCCTTGAGCAAGGCCGCCAAAGCTGGCAGACTGCCAGAAAACGACTGGTGTCGGGACGGGGAAACCTCGTTGACCGGGTTGAATCACTGAAAAAACTCGGCGTTCAACCGGAACGGAACCTGCCTGAAGCCGTCAAAAACCATGAGTAGGAGGTTACTATGAAATATGTAAGCATATTTACTCTTGTTGCCCTGTTTGCCCTCACATCCTGTACCGGCGTGGGAGTACAGCAGGGGAAAAAAGGCCAGGTAGGCGCGGTGGGCGGCGCGGCCGCCGGCGCCATTATCGGCCAGGCCATCGGTCATGATACCCAGTCAACCCTGATAGGAACGGCGATCGGCACCATGATCGGCTATATTGTCGGCAATGAAATGGACAAATATGACCGCCAGGAGCTTAATCATGTGTATGAACGGGGGATGTCCAACCGCCCGTCGTCCTGGGTCAATCCGGACACCGGCAACCAGTACAGCGTAACCCCGCAGCCGGCCTATACTGACCCCGCAAGCCACAGGGTCTGCCGCAAGGCAAAAATTGACGCGATCATTGACGGTCAACCAAAGCACACCTATAGCACTGCCTGCCGAGATGCCTATGGCCACTGGCAATTGCAGCCGTCAAAACAATAATGGTTTCCGGTCGCTTTGCCGTCAACACCGCATCCAGCATGGAATTTGTCGATATTACGGCAAATCTCCAGCGGATTATAGATGATAATGATGTGGATTCCGGGCTGCTCGTTGCCTACAATCCACATACCACGGCGGGTATTACCATCAACGAAGGGGCCGATCCGGCCGTTCAGAGCGACCTGATTGGCATCCTGCAACATATCATCCCCCTGGAGTTTCCCTACAAACACCTGGAAGGAAACTCCCCATCCCACATGATGGCCACCCTGACCGGCAGCTCCGTCACCGTTATCATTGAAAACGGGCGGTTGCTGCTTGGCACCTGGCAACGCATCTTTTTCTGTGAATACGATGGGCCGCGCAACCGCAAGGTGTGGTGGAAAATCCTGGGGGGATGAACAATCATGACGGTATCACCCCTGCCGGCGGATGAGATTTGTTTCGGCCTGGACCGGGCAACCGATGAACGTTCCCTGATGCTCTTTCTCCGGCTTTTCAGCAGAAAACAACTGCTCGAGGTACTTGTGCCCCGGCTTGATGATAAAGAAATTGAACAAACCGTTCATCTGCTGACCACGCTTATGCGAGGCCATCTTCAGGAACAGGAATACCACGAGCTGTTCCTTGGCGATATGGACCATCATCACTGATCGTCGGCTTTCCCGACCGGAGCAGCGACCATTATGGCACCGATTCTCAACCTCCGTGATTTCCTTGATATTTTAAAAAAGAACGACCAGTTGCTGGTCATCGACACCGAGGTTGATCCCTACCTGGAGATTGCCGAAATCCACCGGCGGATTATTGCCCGCCAGGGCCCGGCCCTCCTCTTCACCAGGGTCAAGGGATCAAGCTTTCCGGTGGTCACCAACCTGTTCGGCACCAACAAACGGCTGGAACTTGCTTTTGGCAGCCGTCCCCTCGATTTTGTGCGCCAACTGGTCAACCTGGCGGAACGACTCATGCCGCCGAAATTGTCTACGCTCTGGCAGGCACGGCCACTGCTGCTGCAGGGTATGAAGGTCGGCCTGAAAACTGTCACAAAAGCGCCGGTAATGGAATGTAGGCAACAGCCGGCCAGGCTTGGCGAACTGCCGTTGCTCACCTCCTGGCACTCGGATGGCGGCGCCTTTGTCACCCTGCCTCTGGTCTATACCGAGCATCCGGACGGACTTGGCCATAACCTGGGTATGTATCGTATCCAGCGCTATGACGACACCACAACCGGTATCCACTGGCAGATCCACAAGGGGGGCGGTTTCCATTACCATGCGGCGGAGCAGAAAAACCAGCCTCTGCCCATGACCTTGTATATCGGTGGTCCCCCGGCGCTGATGCTGGCGGCCATTGCGCCGCTGCCGGAAAATATCCCCGAGCTCATGCTCGCCTCCCTGCTGCAGGGGAAAAAGCTGGCCATGGCCCGTGACCCGGAGGGCGGGCATCGGCTTGTTGCCGAGGCCGAATTTGCCATCAAGGGAATGGTGCCGCCAAAGGAGCGGCGGCCGGAAGGCCCGTTTGGTGATCATTACGGATATAACTCGCTGCAGCACGAGTACCCTGTGTTTCGGACCACTCATCTCTATCACCGCAAAAACGCCATTTATCCCGCCACCGTGGTGGGTCGCCCCAAACAGGAGGATTACTTTATCGGCGATTTTCTCCAGGAACTCCTCTCTCCCCTTTTTCCCCTGGTCATGACCGGCGTCCGGCAGCTGAAAACCTTTGGCGAAACCGGCTTCCACTGCCTTGCCGCCGCCCGGGTCGCCAACCGTTATCCCAGGGAGGCCTTTGCCTCTGGCCTGCGAATCCTCGGCGAAGGTCAGCTCTCCCTGACCAAGTTTCTGCTCCTGACCGATGGCAATATTGATGTCGCCGATTTCCCGAAACTCTGGCAATATATCCTCGAACGGATCAAGTGGGACCGGGACCTTTTTATCTTTGCCAATGTCTCCCAGGACACCCTGGATTACACCGGTCCGTCCGTGAACAAGGGCTCAAAGGCCATGATGATGGGTCTTGGCGACAAACAGCGGGACCTGCCGACTGAATTTAACGGCTCCCTGCCCGCCGACTGTGCGCGGCCGGTCTGTTATCTGCCGGGCACCCTGGTCGTCCAGGGAAAACCGTATGCGGACGCGCCAAAACAGGCTGCTGAACTGGCAGGATACCAGGGGATCGGTGACTGGCCGGTTATCCTGCTGGTTGACTCCAGCCGGGAGGCGACCCTCAACCTGCAGGAATTTCTCTGGACCTTTTTCACCCGATTTGAACCGGCAGCCGATATTCACGGCGCCACCGAGGTCACCAAACGTTTTCACGTCGGCCTGACGCCGCCCATTGTTTTTGATTGCCGAATGAAACCCTGGTATACCGAAATCCTGGAGGTTGATCCTGACACCAAGGCCCTTGTCGACAAAAAATTTGCCGCCATGATACCGCCACACCTGCGATAGATCGTCCCCTGTACTGTCTCCCGTCTCCAGGAACCCCAAATAATCAGTCGTCAATGGAAGAGAGATTACAGAAAATTCTTGCCCGGGCCGGGATAGGGTCAAGGAGAAAATGCGAGCAATACATCAGGGAGGGCAGGGTACGGGTCAACGGTGAGCGTATTACAACGATGGGGTACAAGGCCGATCCCGCCAGGGCGTTAATCACCTTTGACGGCAAAACCGTTACCAGGGAACAACAGATCTACATCCTTCTGAACAAACCGATCGGCTATGTGACCACCCTGTCCGACCCCCAGGGACGACCCATTGTGACCGATCTGCTGCCGGACATTGATAAACGCATTTTTCCGGTGGGCCGGCTCGATCTCAACTCCGAAGGGGCGCTATTGTGTACAAATGACGGCCGTCTCGCCAATTATATTCTCCATCCCCGCTACGGGGTTGCCAAAACCTATGAAGTGGAGTTGGAAAAAGTCCCTGTCCCTGCCCTGCTGCGTCAGCTTGAACAGGGAATCTTCCTTGATGGCGTGAAAACCCTGCCGGCAAAGGTTCGTCTTCTTGCTCCCAAAAGAGGAAAAATCCGTCTTGAAATCATTCTCCATGAGGGAAAAAAGCGACAGGTCCGAAAAATGTTTTCGGCAATCGGTCACCCGGTGAAAAGGCTGAAAAGAACAGCGTATGGAGATCTCAGGCTGGGTCATTTACCCCCCGGCAGCCACCGTTTTTTGAGCAAAAAAGACCTAAAAAAAATATTTTCCGGCAAAATTCCCTTTACAATCAAAAACATACTTGATTAAATTTTATAGTGACAATCGAAGTGTCCGCATTCCGGGAATCTTTGCGACATCTGCGGGCATATTCACTCCCCGGGCATACGCCCTGACCCGCCAGACAAGGGAGAACACCATGAACAAATCGGAACTGATAGAAGCGCTGGCCGAAAAGATCAACGTACCCATCCGGGAGGCCG
>WFZC01000223.1 GCA_015489765.1 Desulfobulbaceae bacterium | reverse complement strand
CTCAATAACTGATGGTAAGTTGCTGCTAATTATATGGATTCCGGCCAACAACCTGCCGGAATGACCCAGATGCAGGCAATTCAGAGCGTCATCCCCGCAGTCTGTTGGGCGGGGTTCCAGACTTATATCACCACTTATTGAGAAGTTACTGAATTCCTGGCAGAAAAATAAGATATGTTCTTGCCCGTCGGAACCACCAATCGCTCAGAGGGATGAGCTCCTGCCGACGGATTATCCGGGGGAGGTGCCTCCGCGGGCGATAAATTATTGTTTTGATCTGTTGATATGAAGAAAATTATTCTTTTTCTGAGTATTTCCGTTTTTGGATGGATCGGTTGGCGGCTTGGCCAGGGCGCCGGCATCATGACGGCCTACCTGGTGAGCGTGGCCGGCAGCCTGCTGGGGGTGGTGGTCGGGGTCCTCTTCAATCGGCGCTATCTCGAGTAGCCCTGGATTCACCTTGCTGTTGCCCGTTGAAAAAACCGTTGCCTGCTCCGGAATGTGTTGCAAAAACACCAGGCAGGGTGTAAGAGAGCGATCTTGCCTGCCTCTTGCGGGGCATTCATCTTTTTTTCCAAAAAACTTGCTGACAACGAGACAAATATTTCGGATATCCCTTGAGTCGACAACTACAGAAACAGTTACAAAAAGAAATAGCAAAACGCCGGACATTCGGCATTATCAGTCATCCCGATGCCGGCAAAACAACCCTGACCGAAAAACTGTTGCTCTTTGGCGGCGCTATCCAGATGGCGGGCGCGGTCAAGTCACGCAAGACCGCCCACCATGCCACCAGCGACTGGATGGCCATCGAGCAGGACCGTGGTATCTCGGTGACCACCTCGGTCATGAAGTTCAACTACCGTGATTACGAGATCAACCTGCTTGATACCCCCGGCCATCAGGATTTTTCCGAGGATACCTACCGGGTGCTGACCGCGGTGGACTCCGCCCTGATGGTCATTGATTCGGCCAAGGGAGTGGAGACGCAGACCACCAAGCTGATGGAGGTCTGCCGGATGCGCAACACGCCGATTATTACCTTTATCAACAAGCTCGACCGGGACGGCATGGAGCCGCTGGATATCCTGGCCGACATTGAAGAAAAGCTGCAGATCGAATGCACCCCGCTCTCCTGGCCCATCGGCATGGGCAAGGGGTTTAAAGGCGTCTATGATCTGTACCGCAAGGAGATCAACCTGTTTACGCCGAGCCGGGCCACCAGGCCGGAGGACAGGATTGTAGTCAAGGACCTTGCGGACCCGCTTCTTGAGCAGGTCCTGGGCTCTGATGTGGAGCAGTTGCGGGAGGATATCGAGCTGCTGGAAGGCGCGGCCAATCCCTTTGAGTATGACGAATATCTGAAGGCGTCCCAGACGCCGGTGTTTTTCGGCAGCGCCATCAATAATTTCGGGGTCAAGGAAATGCTGGATGCCTTCTGCGAGCTGTCGCCGCCGCCGGGACCGCGCGAGACAACCACCAGGATGGTGTCCCCGGACGAAGAGGACTTTTCCGGTTTTACCTTTAAGATCCAGGCCAACATGAATCCGGCCCACCGGGACCGGATCGCCTTTTTCAGGATCTGTTCGGGGAAATTCACCCGGGGCATGAAGGTCAGGCATCACCGGCTGGGCAAGGAGATATCGCTTGCCAATGCCACCGTGTTCATGGCCCAGAACCGGGAAAACGTGGAGGAGGCCTGGCCCGGGGACATCATCGGTATTCACAACCACGGCACCATCAAGATCGGCGATACCTTTACCAGTAAGGAACCACTCAAGTTTACCGGTATTCCCAACTTTGCGCCCGAACATTTCCGCAGGGTCATTCTCAATAATCCACTCAAAACCAAGCAGCTGCACAAGGGGTTGGTGCAGATGGCGGAGGAGGGGGCCGTGCAGTTATTCCGGCCGCTGATGGGCAATGAATATATCCTCGGCGCGGTCGGGGTGCTCCAGTTCGAGGTGACCATGGCCCGGCTCAAGGCCGAATACGGAGTGGACGCCGTCTACCAGGATGTGCAGTACAGCCTGGCCCGCTGGGTGGAATGCGAGGACCAGAAGATATTCAGGGAGTTTCAGAAGAAATTCCAGTCCTCCCTGGCCCATGATGCCGCCGGCCACCTCGCCTATCTCTGTGACGGCAACTGGCGCCTGACCCGGACCATGGAACTCTACCCGGATGTGGTCTTTAACAAAACCCGCGAACATACCTGATCATTGCAGGCGCGGGCCAAGAGACTGTTTCTGCCGCCCGTCATTATCGACGTGCGCTATCGGGACCATCCGGGGCCGCATTGTTTAAGTATGGGACCAGAAAGGGTTTATACGTTCTGATCTCATCTTCTGTCAGTCCGTTTAATTCATAGGGGAAAACCAGCCAGTCTTCGGTTACGTGCATCCGGAAATCGGGTTTGATTGCGGTTTCCCTGTAGGAGGGGCGTTCATAGAGGGTGGCGATCCTGACCTGTTCGGGCATGTTTCGTTTCAGATGACGGCGTAACCGCTTGATAACGGCCTCGATGCTCTTGCCGGAGCTGAAGACGTCGTCAACCAGCAGTAATGAATCGTCCGCATTGAGATTTTCCAGCAGGAACTGGGTGCCGTGCACCCGGATTTCGGTATCGGCCGATGCCACCATTTCATGGTAGTAGGGCTGGCCGCGATAGGAGGTGCGCAGTGAAATGTGGTTGGTCTCCACGCCAAGGGTCTGCAGACATTCCTGGACATAGATGCCCACCGAACTGCCGCCCCGCCACAGGCCGACGATAAAGGTCGGGCGAAAGCCGGACTCGAAAATCCGTACCCCCAGGCGAAAGGAATCAAGGATCAGGGTTTCTTCGTCAAGAAATATTTTCTTCATACCGGTTGCGTATCCATGGAAAAGAAAAAGGGACTGTCCACATAGGGGATCATATTCGTTTTACGATACCCTTTTTCAATCTTTTCTTGTATAAAAGAAATTTTCTTTTTCTGATCCTTACAGGGAGAATAATGGATAAGATTTACCTGACCGCTCAGGGGCTGCTGGAAGATTCCTTCAAGCTGGCCCACCGAATTTTGATCAGCGGATTCAAACCCACCTTTATCATCGCCGTCTGGCGGGGTGGGGCGCCCATAGGGATTGCGGTGCAGGAATTTTTATCGTTTCACGGCATCCATGCCGATCATATCGCCATCCGTACTTCATCGTATACCGGTATTGATAACCAGACCCGGGAAATAAAGATTTTCGGCCTTAATTACCTGGTGAAGAACATGCAGCACACCGACCGGCTGCTCATCGTTGATGATGTCTTTGACACCGGTCGTTCCATGGAGGCCATCGTTAATGAACTGCAACGCCGCATGCGCCTGAATATGCCCGAAGATGTCCGTATAGCGGTGCCCTATTATAAGCCCGAGCGAAACCAGATCGGCAGGGCGCCTGAGTATTTTGTCCATGAAACCAGCCGGTGGATCAAATTTCCCCATTCCCTGGAGGGGTTGACAGTTGATGAAATCAGGGAAAAACGTCCCGCCATCTATGAGATAGTCAAAAATCACCTGCCCAAGACCTGAATTTGAACCCTCAGGCGGACGTTACCCCAACCCAAAGACAGGGGCGGCTTCAGCCGCTATATTTTTCATGGTTGCCGTAATTGTTTCCCGGCCTAACAGCCGCATAAATTTTCCGCTGTCGCATTCGACCAATCTTGTCATTCCCGCAGTCTGTTAGGCGGGAGGTAAGCGGAGCGTAGCGGAGACTCCGATCCATGTGTGCCTCATGTGGCCAGGCATCTACCTGGAGCCCCGATAACAGCACTCGGGGATGACGAACACGAGTCCCGTAGGGCCCTGGTTTCAGCCGCCATATTTTCCATGATCAGCACAAGTTTTAGCACCATAACAGGCGAATAAATTCGCCTCTACAGAGAATTGATGCAAAGAGTCTTTGACGGGTGGTTGTAACCGACCGGCTGGAATGCAGGTAGCCTCGTACAACGATACGGGTGAATCAATTTATCCCTTCAGGATATGCCGCGGCTGAACTGTACAGGTATTCTGTTTGATGGAGCCGTACATCCAGAAGTTGGGTCCAGCGCCGGGCAGGGTGTGGGCCTTGGTAATAATCTGTCTGGCCGTTTCGCGGGCGGTCGCGTCTTCCGCCTTATTGAAAAAAATGCAGCTGCGGGCCGTGGACGGACAGCCTTTGAGCATGCCTTGCGGATGGACGGCCAGGCGGGCGAGGGCCCGGGTGGTGATCGGCTCTTGCGGCCGCAGGCCGGTGATGGCGGCAACCGATTCGGGCCGGAAAACAAAATCTTTGCTCAGGGGCCGGCCAATGCAGTCCAGCCCGGCCAGGGCGATAAAAAGGTCCGTCCATGCCGGCACCACAGGTTCGTTTGCTCCGGGTGCTTTCAGAGACAGTCCCCTGGCGCCGTCGGCCTCGATGATCATCGGGTCAGCGGGGAGCTGCCGACGGACGCGGGCGAGTTCGGACGGGGATAAGCCGGCCAGCTTGCTGCCTGGCAGCAGGTGATGGCCGATGGTTGCGCGCTGGTCGCGCGCAAGCGCTGTGACAAGGCGGGAAGAAAAATGTTCTTCCTCCTGGGGCAGGACATTTCTGCTTTGTCGGGACGCAGGAACACGGATACGGGTTGTGGTGGTGGTGATGACCCGCAGGCCTTGTTGTTGAAAACCCTGGGCCAGCAAAAACATGAGCGAGGTCTTGCCGCCGGCCCCGACAATGGCAATGACCCTGTCCTCCGGTTGGACAAGAGTTGAGAAAATATTGCTCATCTTTACAGCATGATCCTACAGATTACCGGACCGGGCCGCGATCAGTTCGGCAACAATGGAAACACCAATCTCCCTGGGCGTCTCCGATCCGATCGGGATACCGACCGGGCAGTGTACCCGGGCAAAATCGGCATTGGTAAAGCCCTGCTTTTCCAGGTTATGGTAGATGATATCCCGCTTCCGCCTGCTGCCGATCATGCCGATGTAGCGGGCAGGGGTTCGCAGGGCCTGGGCAAGTATTTCCTGGTCATGGCTGTGTCCCCTGGTGATAATGAGCAGGTACAAATCCTCTGTCTGCTCAATATCGGCAAAGGCGTTGGCGACATCAATGGTCAGGGTGGCCGCGGCCATGGGAAAACGCTGTTTGTCGGCAAACTCTTTTCTGTCGTCACAGACAATCACGTCAAAGTCCAGGGAGGCGGCAAGGTCCGCCACATGGAGTGAAACATGGCCGCCGCCGAAGAGAACAACGGTGCCGCTTTTGGGAAGGGGATCAATGACCAGCGTTTTCCTGCCGGTTCGGATAATTTGGGTTGTCCGACTGCGCATGATCGCCGCAAAATCGATACCGCCCCCGGCCGGCAGTTGCTCTGTCAGGTCAAGAAAATCCCGGCCGGGATGTTGCGGGTCGGTAATGTCAATGATCCAGGCGCCGCGGCCTCCTTTACCATAACAGGCAAGAGCGCGACCAAACATGGGCGCCATGTCCGGTGTAACTCGTTCAATGAGAACGATCTGGATGCCGCCGCAGACCATGTCGGCATCTCCGTTTACGCCGCCAGCCCGCATGTCGAATTCCGTCAGTACCGGCGCCGCGCCCCGGGCGACCTCCTGTGCCTTTGCCTGGACGGTAAATTCAAGCATGCCGCCGCCGATTGTCCCGTGCAGGCTGCCGTCCTTTTCCACCACCATCTTGGAACCGGGCAGCCGGGGCGCGGAACCGCTCTTGTCGATAATGGTGACCAGGGCAATGGTTGAATTGCCTTTGAGAAGGGAAAGAATCTGTTGTTCAATCATGGACAGGAGTTTATGTCACCTGCGACCTGAAAATGTATTAAACTTGGCGTATAAACAATAAATTTGCCAATTTTCAGCAGCATTGATCTTCGATGTGACAATCACATATACGTTAGTTCTTTACTCCTGAATCCCTGTTACAAAAAACAGGTAAGCGCAGACTCCGAGAAAAATATAAGATGAAAAAGTAATTGACACGGGTTGGTTGCGTCCCGGAAAAACTCCCTGCAGCTGTCCAGAAACTTATCCATTTTATAGATTCCTTTTCATGACCTGACAGACGAAGAAAAATTCGTTGTCATTGAATGAAATTATTTCTGATTCTCTGTTTTTTCCCAACTACGGCTTGTTATTTATGTAGAAATATTCGCTTCAGAAAAATCCCCTGGCAGGTGCCTTCATCCATGTTCGTCGGCGTGTCTTCATTGTTAGCAATTCCGCCGATTCCTCTCATTGCTCTGTTTCGCTTGGAAACAACAGGTTTGCTGAGTTTACCGCCTGCAGTTACTTCACAGAGTTGAATACTTCCGGCTACTGTAGGAGCTGGGTGAGGTGTATGTTGCATGGGGACGATTGAAGATACGCCGCCAATACCACGTTTGGAAGCTGTGTCTTTTTGTGAAGCTATGTCTTTATCAAAAGTTGCTTGACAAAAAGCAAGTGGGTCTGCCAGTGGTTTGGCCATGGCCAAAAGAATCACTTGCTCTGGGCCAACCGTATTGTCCAGATAAAACCCAGTAGCGGTCTGTTCCGGAATACGGTATGAAGTTCCCGGTACGATAGGATTCTGGTGGCTGGAATATTTTTTATTGGGGAAGACAAGATCGACCTTACCTCTGGCATCTATCTGACAAATATACGCATATGGTTTTTCTTCGGTTTTGAAGGTTAAAGAATAAGGTGTTTCCCGGGTCAAAACATCGCCATCGCTGATGATTGCTTCCTGTTTGCCTCGACGACGAATTATTTGCAGGGCTGCCGGCCGACCTTTCAGGGTGATCTCCGGTTTCTCCAGGGTATTTCTGATAACGACGCTACGATTTTTTCTTCTGTTTTCCTCGTTGGTATTGGGTACCAGCGGACGACTCTCCCCAAACCACTTGACCTCGAATTGATCCGGGGAGAGGCTGGAAAAACTGGTCAGCCATTCGGCCACCGCATAAGCCCTGCGGCGAGACAGTTCCAAATTATGCGCGGCAGAGCCAAGGTCGCAGGTGTACCCTTCAATGGAGAATTTATACCTATTCAGCCGTTCATTCTCCAACGCCCTTGCCACCTTCTGGAGCATTGCCACTGAGTCAGGGGTCAGGGCGGCGCTGTCCAGGTCAAAATGAAGTTGTAATGCCACTGCCGGAGACTGGCCTGCTACGGGCTGGACAGAATCTTGGGGTGAAGTTTGCTGGGCGGGAGAGACTTTGCCCACATTCCCGATCCCACGCATGCGGCTGTGAACAGGCAATTCTTTAGTTTTTGGAACAACGGCGTGGGGGATCAGTTCATCAATAATAACCTTTGTGCTGATGTTATCTGATGTAAATCCGTTGATCGCCCAGCCATTTCCGGATGTCCAAAGTGCATACACGATCAGTGCCAGTGCTGTTACAATATTTTTTTTCAGCATCATTACCTGCTCCTACTGTCAATTACTCGTGATTTAATGTAAAAATATACAGTTTGTTTTTGCCCAACTTCTGTACGCTGTTCATATGGCCTACCTGCATTCCGCCGGCACCATGCAAATGGTACTGTTTTCCCGGCTGGACAGCGGTTATGGTTTCTTTAGAAGAAAGATAGCTCATCAGCTTCCTTTCAACATCTTTTTTTCTCTGGTCCGATACCCTGTTGTTGTTGAGCACACTGACCGCCTTTTCAATCTTTTTATCAGCCTTGGCTGTTGAGTAAAAATAGATATGTTCCAGTCCCTTGCGTTGATCCAGGAAAAAGTAGCGGTCCTCGCCCGGAAACTCATAGGTGACCTTGCCACGGACCGGGTTTGTCAGCCCGTCTGTCCTGTCAGCACGGGGAAAGATGGGAAAAAGACGTCCGGCGCTGTCCAGCTGGAAAACATAAAGATAGCAGTCCTGTTCAGGTTCAACCACAATCTTGTATTTATCTCCGGATGCAAGTTTACCACCGGAAATCAGCACTGTTTCTCCCAATTTTCCAGGTCGATAGATAACAGCGGTCTGCAGACCAAGTAAAGGTTCATGTTGAGTTTTTGGCTGTACGGGTGGTGCCTTTGGCGGGGCTTCATCCGATTCAGGCACGGGTTGCTCGGATGTATTATTTTTTAAGTCCTGGGAGTGGGACTGTTGATAATAATACTGTTCAAGTTGATGTTTTCCTTGCTCCAGTTGTTGATTCCTAAGAATGTTTTGTATTTGTTGTGATGCACTTAAATCGGTCAACATAATGCTTGGAGTCCACGATCTGATCGGTCTGTTCAGGTAGAGATAACTGTACAGGGCCGGACTGATAACCCCTGGGGCCTTGCCATTGCTTTTTGCTGCAATATCAGCAATGGCTCTCCTGGTTGCCCCATCTTCCGTACCTGTTACCTGCACATTATACCCGTATGCCCGCAGGTTCATCTGGATTGCGGCAATAGCTTGGATCTTTGTTACCCTGCCAAAAGAGTCCTCCAGGGCCCGGACAACTTCCATGTCCGGGGTCGAATCAGGCAGACAACGCCAGTAGGGAACCTGCAGGTATTTGCCAAGAACCTGGAGCACACTGAGGTTGACCAGGGCACGGATGGCATCATGTTTTCCCTGGGTAATTTTATGTGTATTGTTCAAACCAAATCCTGAGCCAATAACCTGGATGGCAAACTGGTATCCTCCACGGGCACTCTTGATATCTACTGCCAGAGAAGATTGAATTCGTGGTAACTGCATGGATGTACTATATTCCATAAGATGCATGTCAAGGGCAAGACGGCTCAGATTGAATGTCTTGGCGCGACTACCCGTAGCTTCACCTTCCTGACCATTATGGGATCCGACTGCGCTAATGTCGTAACCTTTGTCCCAGGTGTCAATATTTTCATCGCATTCGGTGATGGCGCCGTCAAAAGCAAGGGTTGGCACTATGCGTCCTGCTGGAAAGCTTAAATGTGTTCGTTCGATTTCAATAAACCGGGGGTCGTAGGATATATAATGGATATTGCCACCGATTCTATTGACTGCTGTTGCCATCATCTGGGTAACATCCATGGGTAAGCTGGCACAGGCTGTTTTATTAACAATACTTTTGCCCAGCAGAAACAGTGGTTCCTCAGGTTCGCCGTAGGCCTTGAGCAAGGCGCTGAATTTATCCAGAGCCTCGGAGTAGTCGCTTGTCCGTTCCGTGACCCGAACCGGCTGCTTGATTGCTGCAATTTCCTCTTTCGTTAATCCCGTGCATGAGGTGAGAAACAGGGCAAGGAGAAACACGCCTGATAGGTATGGAATATTCATAATGGTTTTCTTGGGGAACAATTTCACGGAATTATTAACGTAATTTACCATTTTGATGAACAACGATATTGATTTTTTTCAGTTGTCGTTTCGCCTTGCCCTCAACATAAACAGGAGCAATGGAAAGCTTGTGTTTTTTTATGTTAATCGGTTGGATACCCATTGTTTTGTCATCAATGGCAATGTTGAGGACACGCACTTTGCTGTTTTTATCCAGATGGACAGCGCCGATCTCGCGGGTACCGCAAGGGGGAAAATTCTTCTTGCGTCTCCTCTGCATGCTGTTCCACGCCGTATTGCCGGAAATTGATGCCTCATAACAATTTGTTTTTTCGGGTGCGGCAGGTGAAATAAGTTCAGGTTTACGTTCAACATACACATATTTTGTCCGGCCATTATTGGTGAAGTTTCGTTTAGCCATCTGTTTAATGTGTATGGTTTCAAAAAGAGAATTACCGGAAATATTCCCTGCCAAGGAAGTACCGCCCAGGCAACAACCAGTGGCTACAAGCATAACAACTGCTGGCATAAATTTTTTCATAAAATATACCTCTGTATAAATG
>WFZC01000222.1 GCA_015489765.1 Desulfobulbaceae bacterium | reverse complement strand
GATTATCTCTTGCCCTGTTGATCGGACAAAACGTGGGCAAGGCGCTTTGCCACCTGGTCGAGGTTATTGATATAATCATAGGCCAAGGGATCAAAGACCATCACGGTTCCACCGATGGCCCGGGCCAGGACCCTGGCCTTTTTCCTTGAAAATTGCGGCTGGACAAAAATTACCCGCACACCCTCTTTTTTAGCCTCATCAATGAGACTGGCCAACTGTTTTGGGGACGGCTCCCGGCCACCGGACTCAACCGCCTTCTGGTGCAGGCCATAGGCCCTGCAGAAATAGCCATAGGCAGGGTGATAGACAAGAATGGTTTTTCCGGCCAAATCTTGTAACTCTTTGCGGATGCGCCCATCCAGCGCGTCAAGATCATCTCCAAATTTTTTGTAATTTTTCTCATATTCCATCCTGTTGCCTGGATCTATTCTGACAAGGGTCTCCATGATCACCCGCCCCTGTCGTTTGACCAGCATGGGGTCCATCCAGGTGTGGGGGTCAGGTTCATCCTCGTCTTTCTCCAGCGTCTGCCTGAGCCCGGCGCTGATATCGACAATCAGCAAGTCCGGCATGGTGCGCCTGATTTTTGCCATAAGTGTCCGTTCAAACGGCACTCCAATACGGAAGAAGACCCGGGCCGCTGCCAGCCTGGCCATCTGTTTGGGTGTGGGCGCATAGGTCGCTGGACCGGCACCCGGCCTGACCAGGACCTCAACCCGTACATGGTCACCCCCAATCCTGTTGACAAAATAGGCCTGGGGCTGGATGGAGACAAAAACAGGAATGGGACGTTCATGGGCCACATCCTGCCCGGCAGTTGCTACAGGTCCCATACAGAAAAGCCAACCCCCGATAACGGCCAGGACCAGCAATATTGAGCCTGATCGCCAACCAGCCAACCTAAAAAAATGCATCCATCTCATTAATTCTCTCCATTGAGGCGTTTGTTCAACGCTTCCAGCGCCTGATCTTCCGAGACAAAAATATTCTCAGGACCGATAATCTTATCAAGTCCTGTTCGTTGTATAATTTCAGCCACATTGTCGCGTAAATTACAAAACGCCAGGGTAATGCCGGCGATCTGCAACCGTTCATGCAGGTTAATAAACATCTCGACCCCGGAGGCATCAAGACTGTTAATGCCGCCACACTCTATCAGGATAATTTGCAGGTTCGGGTCGTTGCCAATAATCTTCAGCACCGAATCGTTGATATAGCTGACATTGGCAAAATAGAGGTGGCCGCTGAAACGAATGGCGATCAGGCGTGGATGCAGTTTGGGCAGATTATAGCGGCGGGCATCCCGAAGCACGCCATTTTCATCCTTGCCGAGAATGATGACCTCGGGCTTCATGGTGCGATAGAGAAACATGATCAACGATAAAATAATTCCGGTCAGGATACCGTTTTGGATATTGGGCGCAACCATCAAGGTGGCAATAAAGGTGACAACGGCAGCCACACCATCATCCTTCCTGGCAACCCAGGCCATCTTGAACTGTCGGAAATTTATCAGGTTGAACACGGCCGCCATAATTACCGCCGATAACACCGGCTTGGGCAGATGATACAGAAGAGGTGTGCAAAACAGGAGAACAATGAGTACCATACCAGCACTAAAGACCGAGGCCAGTCCTGTTTTTGCCCCGGCGATCAGATTGAGAGCGGAACGTGAAAACGAGCCGCTGACCGGCATGGAATGGCTGAAGGCCGCAACTATCTTGGCCATCCCCTGTCCTATCAGTTCCTGGTTCTCATCCCAGCGGGTACGGGTCTTGATCGCGATGATCTTGGAACTTGACATCGCCTCCATGAAACTGATGATGGCGATAATAAAGGAGGCCGGACCAAGATGGGCCGCGGTCCGGTAATCAATGTCGGGCATTGAAAGGTTCGGCAGACCGCGAGGGATGGCGCCAACAACCACGCCGCCATTGGCTTCGAATCCGATCAGCCAGCTCACCAGGGTTGCCAGAGAGACAACAAAGAGAACCGCGGGAAACCTGGGTGCTGTCTTTTTCAGGATCAACAAAAGGGCCAGGGCCGTTATTCCAAAACAGATCGACAGGATATGAACGTCATGCCAACGCCCGACAACATGGAAAATGTCGACAAGAAAATGTCCACTTTTCTGCCCCTGTGTCAATCCCAGCAGTGCCGGCAGTTGCGACAGGCCTATAATTATGGCCGCCGCGTTGATAAAACCATGTAACACCGGAAAGGAAAGAAAATTAATGATACGTCCCAGCCTGGCCAGACCAAGACCAATCTGGAAGATTCCCGACAGGAGGGCAATAAGAATAACACCTGAATAAAACTGCTCGGTATGGGGATGGGCAATGGACATGACACTGGCCGCGGTCAGCAGAGATGTCATGGCGACTGGGCCGGTGGACAGTATTGGCGAGGAACCAAACAGGGCGCCGACAATAACAGGAAGCAGGGCCGCGTAAAGTCCGTAATAGGCAGGGACCCCGGCCAGCTGGGCATAGGCCAATGACTGGGGGATAGCGACCAGGGCAACCGTCAACCCGGCAACAAAATCGGCTTTCAGGGTCTGCCGGTTTATCTTCGGTATCCAGGTTAAACAGGGGAAAAACCTTGCCCAGCCGCTACTGCTCCTCTTTAAAGAAATACTTGCCATGAGACTGCTCTATGATGATGCGCAGTGATAATGAACAATCACAGCGCCATTAGGTGCATAAGATACTCTATCCATTCCTCCATACCGATTCCGGCCGGCGCCCCTGTTTCCAGGATACGCAGGCCGGGATTGATGCGCAGGGCCTCCTGCCTGGCCTCATCCACTGAAAAATCAAAATGGGGCAGCAGATCGGTCTTGGTAATGACCAGGGTGTCGGCGCCGTGAAAGGTGGTGGGATATTTTGCCGGTTTGTCCGATCCTTCCGGCACCGAGACCAGAATAATCCGTTCATGCTCGCCCAGGTCAAAGGTGGCGGGGCAGACCAGGTTGCCCACGTTTTCGATAAAAATCAGGTCAAATTTCCCGTCTTCACTCTGGTGCTCCAAGGCGTGCAACCCCTTATGGACAAGGGGAGCGTCAAGATGGCAGGCGCCGCCGGTGGTCAACTGGACCACGGGAATATTTTTTTTTCGGATGCGATCGGCATCACGTTCGGTCTCGATGTCCCCCTCGATGACACCGATTTTCAGGCGGCTGCCGATTCGATCCAGGGTGTGTTCCAGCAAGGTGGTCTTGCCCGCACCCGGACTTGCAATCATGTTGATGGCAACCGCCCCCATGGCTTCGATATGTTTTTTATTGGCATCGGCTT
>WFZC01000221.1 GCA_015489765.1 Desulfobulbaceae bacterium | reverse complement strand
GCCATATTGTTTGCATTTATCATTGCCGCTATTCTGACCCCGACTCCGGACGTGGTCAATCAGTTTTTTATGGCAGCGCCGCTTGTTCTGCTTTACGAGGTCAGTATAATTGCCGTTTCTTTCTTTGCCGGTAAAACATTTTTTGGTTTTGAAAAGAAGGACCTGACCATGTAACCATGTTTCGGGGAATGCGTTTTTTTGTTGTGATGTTACTGTGTTATGAACTGTCCTGCAGGCCAGGGCAAAAGTCAGGGAGAGCCGAAAGGGATGTTCCCATGGTTCAACGGTTGCATGGAATAATTCAGTCACTCTGTATATTGTCGCCAACTACTATATAATTGCCCAGGAGGAGAATCATGTCGTACGCTGTAGACTATGAACGCGCACTTGAGATTGGACGTCCCCCCAATATTTCCTCTTTATTTCCCCATTCCCGCGCATTACTTGTCAGCGGTAAGGTGATTGACCGTGCCCTGCTGGCCAAGGGCAAGGCAATGACCATTGCCGCCAATGGGCGAAATCATCTGGTCATCCACGGTGTTCTTCGCGCCGCACAGCGCGCCAGGGCAGCGGTCATTATCGAGATCGCCCGTTCCGAAGGCGGTGCCAATGCCTACTGTGCCACCAATTACTGGAACCTGGCCCGCCAGGTCGATGCTGTCTGCAATGCCTTGAATATTCGCGTTCCTGTTGCCATTCATGCCGACCATTATGGGATAAAAACACCGGATGATGTCCCCTTTGCCCGGCAGGAGATCCCTTCACTCTTTGATGCAGGTATCACATCCATTGCCATTGATGCCTCCCATATGCCAGATGCCGATAACTTGCTCGCCTCGATAGAGCTTGCCCGGTTTGTTCCTACCTGGGCCGGTCATGAGACCGAGGTGGGAGAAATCAAAGGCAAGCTGGGCCTTTCGACAAAGGATGAGGCCCTTTTTATCATTCGGGGATTAAACGCCCACAACATATTTCCCGACTGGATTGCACTAAATAATGGCACCACCCACGGCATTGAGGCATCCGCCCAGGGAATTCAGGTCGAACTGACCGCTGAAATCCATGAAGCACTTGCCGGCTACGGTATTTCCGGCGCCCAGCACGGTACTTCCGGAAATAATTCCGACCGACTTCGTGCCATTGCCGCCAAAACCATGACCACCAAGGCCAATGTCGCCACTGCCCTGCAGATGATTTCCTGGGGGGTTGAGGTCAATGATTTTGGCAATGCCGTCCTGGATGACCAGGGGGAATTTATCAAGGTTCCCGGCCAGGGAGTGATGGAGGAACTCTGGCAGGAGATGAAGGCCTATGCCAAGGAGCATGGCTGGTCGGGCGGCAATTACAAGAAACTCAATATTGTTTTTGAAAATCGAATCATGGGCCAGCCGGCGGCCATACGGGAACGCATGGTCAGGCGGGTGGAAGATTTTGTCTATACCATGCTGGTTGAGGTCTTCAATGCCGGTGAAACGGCATCCCTAGGCGTTGAGGCCATTCTTGATGCCGGTTCCTATGACCTGGGCCCTAAAACAGGACGCATCGAGTCACCTGAGGAGTGGACCGAAGAAAAAATCAGGGCCAGGGCAGCCGCACTTGACAGCAACAAGGGGCCGGACGGCGATTTTGATGATTAGGGTTCATCTCCAATCAAACAACAAAATACATTGCAATTTTTTTGGGGGCGGTAATATCCTGCCCCTAGATGCGTAAAACATTGTTGATGCCCCGCAACCTGCTTCCGATGTCATTTATTATTTCCATTTTACCAGGTAACTGTTTTGATTAAAAAAATATTAGTCACCGGCGCCGCCGGTTTTATCGGCCATAATCTCAGTAAAAGGCTTCTGGCCGAGGGCAGAACCATAGTTGGTCTTGATAATCTCAACGATTATTATGATCCCCAATTGAAAAAATCACGGCTGGCCGAGCTGCTTGCCCATGACGGATTTGAGCATGCTGACTTTGACATGGCCAACCGGGATAAAATGGCGGCCCTGTTTGCAAAACACAGGTTTGACGGCGTTGTTAATCTGGCCGCCCAGGCAGGCGTCCGCTATTCACTGGAAAATCCCCATTCCTACGTGGATACCAATCTGGTCGGTTTTGTCAATGTCCTGGAAGGGTGCAGGCATACGGAAGTCAAGCACCTGTTGTATGCCTCCTCAAGTTCCGTGTACGGGGCAAATACGAAGATGCCCTTTTCTGTCCATGACAACGTTGATCATCCGGTCTCCCTGTATGCCGCTTCCAAAAAGGCCAATGAGTTGATGGCCCACACCTACAGCCATCTCTTTGGTCTCAAAACGACCGGCCTGCGCTTTTTTACCGTTTACGGTCCCTGGGGACGACCGGACATGGCTCTTTTTTTATTTACAAAGGACATTCTTGAAGATCGACCGATCAATGTGTTTAACAACGGCAATATGGAACGTGATTTCACCTATATCGATGATATTGTCGAGGGTGTTGTCAGGCTTGTCGATCATCTGCCTGTCCCTGACCCGAACTGGAGCGGCGACCATCCTGACCCGGCAACAAGTTACTGTCCGTGGCGGGTATATAATATCGGCAACAACAACAAGGAAAAGTTGATGCGCTATATCGAGGTCCTGGAAGACTGCCTCGGCAAAAAGGCAAAAAAGAATTTTCTGCCCATGCAGGACGGCGATGTGCCCGCCACCTATGCCGATGTGTCGGACCTGGTTCGGGAGATCGATTTCAAGCCCGAAACAACAATAGAAGAGGGTGTGCGCAACTTTGTTGACTGGTATCGATCATACTACAATGTATGAATATTGGTATCTGCTCTGCAATAACTACTTCAGATTTGGTTGTATCAGGGTGGATTTTGTTATTGCCGCCTATCGTCGATGAAAAAACTGCTGCCCGCCCTTTGTCTCCTTTTTGGTCTTTTCTTGTTCCTCTCCGGCCCGTCGTTTGCCGCCCTGGAATCCGCGCCCATAACCATGCCGGTGGACGATGATCTGGTCCGGACCATCTATTCGGGTGAGGAGGCAATGCATTATGTGGTTTCCTGGTCCGGAGGGATCAAGATAGGTGATCTTTTTCTGTTCGTCAGTAAGGCTGCAAACGGTGACGGGTATGCAATCAGGGCCAGGGTCAGGGATTACGGACTGTTTCGTCTGTTTTATCCGGTCAATGACACCTTTACCACCTATGTTCGGGGTGCCTTGAAACTGCCGTATCGCTACGAGGTGGAGCAGAAAGAG
>WFZC01000220.1 GCA_015489765.1 Desulfobulbaceae bacterium | reverse complement strand
TGGTCTCCGGGGCCTCGGTCATTGACCAGACCCCTTCCTTTCCCGCTGAAATCGCAGACACCGTCCGTACATGCCGGCCCACCATCCTGGTGGCTGTCCCGGCCCATTACCGCGGCCTGATGCACCAGCCCCTGCCCGGAGACTCCCTCCGCCTTGCCTTTTCCTCGGCTGGCATGCTGGGCGAGCGGGAAAACAGCGCCTTTTCCAGCCATAACCACCTGGGCATCACCGAGGTATTCGGTTCCACGGAGACCGGCGGCATCGGCGAGCGCAACCGTTTTGGGCAACAGGAACATTTTACCGCCTTTCCCATTGTGGACCACAAGGTACACCATGGCCGGTTAGCGGTTCGTTCCCCCTTTATCTCTCCTGATCTGCCGGTGGACGAGGAGGGATTTTTCCTGACCGCCGACCGGGCGGAGCCCTGTCCGGACAATGGCTTTATCTTCACGGGCCGCAGCGACAACATCACCAAGGTGGGGGGGAAGAGGGTCGATCTTGATGAAATCCGGACCCTGATTCTCCGGCAGCCGGAGGTAAGCGATTGCCTGCTGGTGGCTCTGCCCGAGGAAGGCGGCCGCGGTCATCGTATCGGCGGCCTTGTCCAGGGCAGGGATATTGTAACGAGTGTTCTGTGTCGACGCCTGCGTGACACCCTGTCCCCCCATGCCGTGCCAAAGATCCTGAAAATCGTTGACCGGATTCCGGTCCGGCAAAACGGCAAATATGATCGGCAGGCGGCCATTGCCCTCTTGTCCCCATGCAGCTGACTGCAGCCCTTTCCCGGGCGTACGCCGCCCTGGTTGAGCAATCGGAGTTGATCGACAGCATCAATGTTTTCCCGGTGGCTGACGGTGATACCGGCGCTAATCTCCGTGTCAGCCTGGCGCCGCTGTGCCAAGGGACAGGAGAACCTGTTGCCCGGCAGCTGCTGCTCTCGGCCACCGGTAACTCCGGCAATATTGCCGCCGCCTTTTTTCGCTGCCTTGTCCTTGCCGCCGACCGGGACCAACTGGCCCAGGCAGCGGCCAGGGGCAGCGAACAGGCAGACCGGGCCGTGGCCGACCCGCAGGCAGGGACCATGCTGAGTGTGTTTTCCGCCCTGGCAGGGGGCCTGGGACAGGATGCGGACATGTGCATGCTTGAACAACAGCTCCGGCAGGCGGTGCTGAGCGGGCCGCAACTGCTGCCCCAGCTGCACAGGGCCCAGGTGGTCGATGCCGGGGCCCTGGCCATGTATATCTTTTTTATCGCCTTTTTGCAGCACCTTGAAGAAAATCCATGGCAGCCACCCCCCATCCGGCAGCTTTTCGGCGATCAACTTGCCCTCAAGGCCGGTTACCAGCCATCCACCGGCCGCCTGCACTGCGTGGATGTTATGCTCGATACCGGCCGGGCCCCGGTCCCTGAAGTCGATGGGCTTTCGGAGCTGGGAGAAAGCCTGGTGGTCGCCGTCGATAACAACCGCCTGAAAATCCATATCCACACCGATGAGCCTGCCCGGTTGCGCAGCCGTCTCTCCTCTCTCGGGGAAATCGTCAACTGGACGGATGAAAAGATCACGCCCCTGTCCCAGGACGGCCCCATACGCCTGCTGCTTGACGCAGCCGGTTCTCTCTCGCCTGCACTTGCCGCGGAAAACGGTATCTCGCTGGTGGCCAACTCCATTGTTGTCGGTGACAAGCCCACTATGGAAACCGACTGCAATGGAGATGAAATATACTCCCTGCTGCGGCGTGGCATCCGGGTGCGGACCGCCCGGGTCCCCCTGGAAAAACGGCATTCGTTTTTTACCACTCCCGTGTCCGGCCCGGCAACAACGCTCTATCTCTGCGTCGGCTCCGCCTATACCTCCAATTTTGCCGCTGCCACCGCCTGGAAGGAACGTTATGATCCAAACGGTCGCTTTCTGGTTGTGGATACCGGCGCCGCCTCCGGGCGCCTGGGGATCATCGGCCTGCTGACGGCCCGGTACGCGCGCAGGGCAACCGGAAGCGGGCAAATACTCACCGTTGTCCAACACCTCATGCGGACATGCGGAGAGCTGGTGTTTATTGACGAGTTGAAATATCTGGCCCGGGGCGGCCGCATCTCCAGGGCCGGAGGATTTTTCGGAGATCTTCTGCATGTAAAACCGGTAATCAGCCCGGAAGCTGCAGGGGTTCGCAAATGCGGGGTGGTGCGTAACCAGGCGGGCCAGCTTGCCGTTCTCCGGCAGCGGCTGCAACCGCTTGAGCCGCAAAACCTGGTGCTTCTGCTGGAATATTCCGATAACAGGGCATGGCTTGAAAAAACGGTGCTGCCCCTGGTGCAACGGTTGCAGCCCATGGCTGCAATACACATCGTCCCGCTCTCCCTGACCTCCGGTGTCCACATGGGACCAGGCACCTGGGGCATAGCCTGGGGGCACGCGATGTGATTTGACCATGAAGACAGCCGTTATTATCCCTGTCTATAATCATCAGGACAAAATCTCCCGGGTCGTACGTAATAGCCTTGCCTTGGGCCTGCCGGTTATTGTTGTCGACGACGGCAGCACCGACGAAACCGGACAACGTTTGGCGGCAATTGACGGCATAACGGTGTGCAGACACGAAACCAACCGGGGTAAGGGCGCGGCCCTGCTCACCGGCTTTGCCGAAGCCCGAAAATCGGGCTGTGTCTATGCCCTGACCATTGACGGTGACGGCCAGCATAACCCTGACGACGCCCCCGCCCTGCTGGCTGTCGTAAAAAAAGAAAAAAACCGCTGCCTGGTGGTCGGCGTGCGCAGGGATATGGACAGCGTCAATGTCCCCTGGACCAGCCGTTTCGGGCGGGGATTTTCCAACTTCTGGGTGCGGGTGGCGGGCGGCCCCGTGCTCCGGGATTCCCAGTCTGGATTCCGGCTCTACCCCTTGCCCGAAACCCTGCGGCTTGGCGTCCTGGCCCGCAGGTACCAGTATGAGGTCGAGGTGCTGGTCCAGGCGCGGCTGCATGGTCTGGTAGTCAAAGAAGTGGAAATAGGGGTTATCTATCAGGAAAGGGGGGAGCGGATCAGCCATTTCCGGCCCTGGGTCGATTTCATGCGTAACTCGGCTACCTTTTCCCGGCTGATCTTCAGACAGGTCCTTCGGAGTTTCCGGCCATGAAGGGTTTCTGGTACCGGGTGCTGCATGCAGGCGGCAACGTGGCTGGTTCCGGGTTCTTTATCCTGGTTGCCCGCATCATTGCCGTCGGATACTTCTGCTTTTCGGGTCGGAGAAAGGAAAGCCTGCGCCTGTATGGTGCTCTCTATCCGCAACAAAGCCGGCTCTACCACCTCTGGTGTGTCTTCAACCAGTTCCAGAGTTTTACCACCATCCATGTGGACCGTTTCCTGACCAGCCAGGGCAGGGTGCCACGCCTGACCGGCGAGGGCGAGGAGCTCCTGGAAACATCCCGGACAGGGGCGATTCTTCTCATGTCACACCTCGGTAACTGGGAGATGGCGGCGCACATGCTGAAGCAGCGAAAAAAAGATGTGCCGATGCTCCTCTACATGGGGGTCAAGGAAAAGGAAGGGGTCGAGGCCCTGCAAAAGGAACAGTTGCGGCATGCCGGGATACGAATCATCGGCGTACACCAGGAAGGCGGCTCCCCCTTTTCCGCCATTGAAGGCATCCGCTGCCTGCAAAATGGCGGTCTGGTTTCCATGACCGGGGATATCCTCTGGCAGAAGGGACAGCGCCGCCTGAAGGCGGATTTTCTCGGGCACGAGGTCTGGCTGCCGGAAGCCCCTTATGTTTTTGCCCTGGTTTCCGGGGCGCCGCTCTTTGCCTTTTTTGCCTTCCGCACCGGTACAAACAGGTATCATTGCAGCCTGCAGGGACCGATCACCGTCCGGACAGGTTCCCGCGCCGACCGGAAGACAGCCATTGCCGAGGCCGCCGGCCAATACGTTGCCCTCCTGGAACAGGCCCTGCGGGACCACCCCTGCCAGTGGTATCATTTTGAACCTTTTCTTAAGGACAAAAAATAACGTAATTTGCGGGATTGAAAACAGGAAATAGTGCTGTGCAACCGATGAATTTTACGTCAATCCCTGGAGCGGAGAGCGAATGATGTTCTCCCTGCTTCAGCTTTGATGAACGTGGTGGGAATCAGGAAAAAATCTGTGTTTTTTGATTAAAAAAAGTGTACTATCGGTGCCGCATCAGCCCTGTTTCCCCTTGCTTACTAACTCATGGCCCATGAGCAGAGACGAATTATTGACAAAAATCCTCGCGATCCTTGAGGACGATTTTGAATTTGAACATCCCGGACTTGATGACAATTTGCGGGATGAGCATGGTTTTGACAGTATCGATGCCATCGAGCTGCTGGGCAAGATCGAGCTCATGCTCGGATTTTCCTTGAGTCGTGCCGAAAAGGAAAAGGCCATGTCCATCCGCACCATCAATGATATCCTGGATTATATAGAAAAGATTCAGGCCTCCCGCCAGCAATAATCCCGCCTTCATGCCGCGCCGCGTCGTTATCACCGCCTGTTCCGCCATTACCCCCATCGGCTATGGCAAAGAGACTATTGTCAACAGTCTCAGGCAGGGGAAATCCGGGGTCAAGCCGCTTCGTGACGACGGCCTGCTGACCGACCATATCCACAGCCGGGTGTTCGGAACGGTCGATTATCCTATAGATTATGGTTTCACCCGCCAATACACCAAGACCATGGGACCGGTGGCCTTTTATGCCTGCCGGGTGGCCGGGGATGTGCTGGCGCAATCGGGCCTGGACGAAAAATTCATTACCTCGGGCAGACTGGGGGTGGCCTTTGGTTCCACCCACGGCAGCCCGACCGTGCAGCGCAATATCTACAAGACTTTTTTCGGCAACCTTAAGGAGGAATTTTCCTCCATCGGCGCGGTTGACTACCTCCGCTCCATGGTCCATACCACGGCGGTGAACATCACCCGCATGTTCGGCATCACCGGCCGGGTCATTGCCTCGTCCACGGCCTGCACCACCTCCAGCCAGGCCATCGGTTTCGGCTACGAGATGGTCAAATACGGCATGCAGGACGCCATGCTCTGCGGTGGCGCCGATGAATACGACACCACCACGGTGGCGGTGTTCGACAACCTGCTGGCCTGTTCGGTGGATTTTAACAACACACCGGAACGTACGCCCCGGCCCTTTGACAGCAATCGTGACGGCCTGGTGGTGGGCGAGGGTGGCGGCGCGGTCCTGCTGGAGGAATATGAGGCGGCAAAAAAAAGGGGCGCCACCATTCTGGGCGAGGTCATCGGTTTTTCCTGCAACAACAACGGCGGTGACCTGATTCTGCCCAATTTAGACGGCATAACCACTACCCTGAAGCTGGCCCTTGGTGATGCCGGGATCACCCCGGAGGATGTTGACCTGATCTCGGCCCATGCCACCGCCACCAAGATGGGCGATGTAATCGAGGCGCAGGCCATCGACGCCGTCTACGGCGACAGGCCGCTTGTCACCGGCCTGAAAAGTTACATGGGCCACTGCATGGGGACATGCGGCGTCATTGAACTGACCATGCTGCTCTACATGATGGAACAGGAATTTGTCGCTCCTACCCTGAACCTGGACAATGTTGATCCCCGCTGTTGTATGCTCAACCACGTACGCGAGCTGGTCGAGCAACGCATCAGGATCGCCGCCCTGGAAAATTTTGCCTTCGGCGGCGTCAATACCTGCCTGCTGATCAAAAATGGACGGCACCTCACCTGAGGCCACCATTACCCGGCCCCTTGCCCGGTGTTATGATGCCGCTGTCACCCTGGCCTGCTGGGGATATTTTATTTTTGCCTTTGTCTTTCCGTTCTGCCTCATCTACGGCGGGGCCTGGCTACTGCCCGGTCGCAGGGAGCCGCGCTTCCAGCGGATCAACAGTTGGTATTACCGGGGATTTTTCCGTCTGCTCGCCATCATCGCCCCCCGTCACCGGTTGCTGATCGATGAGGAGGTGCGGCGGATACGGTCGGCGGTCATTGTCTGCAACCATCTCTCCTACCTGGATCCGCTGCTGATGCTGGCCCTGTTCAGTCGCCAGAAGACAGTGGTCAAGACACGGTTTTTCAAGGTGCCCATTTTCGGCTGGGTTCTGCGCAACGCTGGATATTTTCCGGCCGATGGTGCGGGCAGGTACCGGCAAATGATGATAGAACAGGTGGAGGGCATGGAAAAATACCTTGCCGCCGGTGGTGTTTTTTTTATCTTTCCGGAAGGAAGCCGCAGTCGGGATGGGGAGATCGGTTCCCTGCACAGGGGGGCGATCAAGATTGCCCGGCTTTGCCGGGCGCCCATCCACGTTCTCCATCTTGAAGGGACCGACAGGCTCTTTGCACCGGGAAAATTTTTCTTTCATGCCCATATGGCCAACACCATCACCCTGCGCAAGGTCGATCATATCAGCCCGGATCGCTGTCAATCCCTTGGCGACCTGGAGCAGAGAATACGGCAGGCCCTGGCAACGGGCGGTACAAACCGGCAGCCTGCCGACCCTTCGCAGGCCAATGTCCTCGGAGCGAGGTAATGAAAGTCATCCTGATATCCATGCCGGATGTGGTGCCGGTGATTATCCACGAAACGGCCGTGCATTTCCCCAATCACGGCATTGCCTCGGTCGGCGGTAACATCGACCCGGAGCATGATGTTTTTCTCATCGACCTGATCAGGAAACGACGTTCTATCAAAAAGTACCTGACCAGGCAGATCAACAGGATCAAACCAGACCTGATCGGTCTCTCCGCCATGGCCTGGCAATATGATACCTGTGTCAAAATCGCCCATCTCATCAAAGAGCTGCGGCCGGAGGTCAAGATCGTTATCGGCGGCTACCATGCCACCCTCATGCACGAAAAAATCGCCAGAGCCAAGGAGGCCCGCTGGATCGACTTCATGATCCGGGGCGAGGGG
This sequence comes from Desulfobulbaceae bacterium, assembly GCA_015489765.1. Taxonomy (GTDB): domain Bacteria; phylum Desulfobacterota; class Desulfobulbia; order Desulfobulbales; family Desulfobulbaceae; genus DRLX01. The sequence goes on along the minus strand of WFZC01000220.1, from coordinate 2,326 downwards.
GAAGAGGCGTGCAGGCGTCTGGTCAATGCCCTGGACGGACGCGACGATCTTGCCGATATTGGCTCCCTTTCCTACAAGGTGGACGGCCGATTCGTCCATAACCCCCGTAGCGGCAATCTTGATCTTGCCAAACTGAAACCGCCGATTCGGGACAAGCGGAGGCTGACCTGGGGCTACCATATTATGTACTCCAGGATCGAAGTCCTGGAGACATCGCGGGGCTGTACCCGGTCATGCAATTTCTGCAGCATGAAGCACATGTACGGCCGCAGCTTCCGCACCTATCCCATCAGCCGGGTACTGGCGGACCTGGATGATATCTATTACAACTGTAAATCCCGTTGGGCCTTTATCTGCGACGATAACATGGTGCTCAATCCCAAACGGGTGATGGAACTCTGCGACGCGATCATCGCCCGCAATTATAAAAATCTCACCCTGGTTGTCCAGGCGGACTGTATTTCCATGGCCACCCATGAAGACATGGTGAAAAAGATGGGTGAGGCTGGTTTCAAATCGGTCTTTTTAGGGATTGAAAACGGTTCCAAAAAGAACCTGAGCACGGCCGGCAAGGGGGACATTGTTGCCGCCTCGAAAAAGGCCATAGAAAACTGCCATAAATACGGAATGATGGTGATCGGCGGCCTGATTTTCGGTTTTCCCGAAGATGATGAGGATTCCATCCGGGAAAACTATGAATTTTTCAAATCCATCGGCGCGGACGCCGCCTACTGCCAGATCCTCACTCCCTATCCCAAGACCGGAATGCGGGCGCAGTTACTGGAAGACGGGTTAATTACCAATACCGATGATCTGAAAAAGTATAATGGCCTGTGGGCCAATGTCCGGACCAGATACCTTGATGCCGATGAGCTGCAGTACCAGTTCTGGTACCAGCGACAGGTGGTGCTCGGCTGGTGGAATCCGCCGGCTTCGGTCAGGGAACGGGGCCGTATCTGGACCGGTATCTGGCGATTTCTCTTTAAGCCCTATCTCAAGCTTCATTACAGAAGGGTCATGAAAAAATACGGCTGGCGCGGACGGTATCAGCGGGAAGTGGAGCGATGGGAGCGTATGAATCACTTCAAGGACCTGGAGGGATATTAGGTCGATGCAGTTGTACAACCTTGAATTTACGGAACAGGAAATCAAGGAGGCGGTCTCGGCAAACCGGCTGCTCTCCATAGAAATTGAATTCAGCCGGGTCTGCAATTTCCGCTGTTCCTACTGCTACGTTGAGGAAAAAACGAAATGCAGCGGCGAGCTGACCAGGGCTGAAATCAAGGACACTATCCTCCAGGCCAAGGCACTGGGCGCAGGCAAGATCATCATCCTCGGCGGCGAGCCCTCCATTTATCCGCATCTTCCGGAGATGCTGGAGTTTCTCCATAACGAACAACTGGAAACAGAGATGTTCACCAACGGCACCGGTATCGACCGGCAACTTGCCACCCTGCTGGCCCGGTACCGGGTCCGGGTTGCCTTGAAACTCAACTCCCGAAATGCGGCAATCCAGGACCGGCTGGCCGGTAAAAAAGGGGCGCATGCAATCATGACCGGTGCCCTGACGACCCTGCAACAGGCTGGATATCCGTCAACAGAACTGTTTCTCGCTGTCAGCACCGTGATCTGCCGACAGAACATCGACGAGCTGCCGGCCATGTGGCGCTGGTTGCGGGGCCAGAATATTGAGCCCTATTTTGAAGTCATCACCCCTCAGGCCAATGCCCTGAAAAATTCCTGGCTCATGGTCGATGGCGCCAGGCTGAAGAGGTTATTTGAAGAGCTTGCCGCCATTGACCGGGATGAATTCGGTCGCTGCTGGGAACCACAGCCGCCGCTTGTGGGCAATAAGTGCATGCGCCACCAGGTCTCCTGCCTGGTCACGGCAACCGGAGAGGTCATGCCCTGCGTTGGAGTGACCATTGCCCTTGACAACATCAGAAATAACCGGTTGGCCGACATCCTGAAAAACTCGGAGGTCATCAACAACCTGAAAAACTACCGGCAAATGATCAAAGGGAAGTGCAAAACCTGCGAAAAGGCGGTGGAATGCTATGGATGCCGGGGCGCGGCCTATCAACTCACCGGAGACTACCTTGCCTCGGACCCGACCTGCTGGCGCAACTGCACTTGAAGACAAGAATGCCAGGAGCGTTGTAGAAAACCGCCGGTGGGCCGGGCCTGTCAGGCAGGGCCCCGGGGGAAGTGTTCAGATATGGATACGGCGATCGCGGGGCAGCTCCGGGTTGGGCAGGAAGAGGATGATGGTCCTGCCGATGAGCTGCACCAGGGCGGCGCCGGTCCGGTCGGCGATCTGCCGGGC
>WFZC01000219.1 GCA_015489765.1 Desulfobulbaceae bacterium | reverse complement strand
TCCTAAAACAAGCTCTTTTGTTATTTTAGCTTAGGCCTCTACCATAAAATAACAAAAGATAAATCAAGCAGCGTAGCCTAAAATAATAGTTTTTCTTATTTCAGGACCACAAATTAAGGTTAAGAAAAGAGAGAACCAGGCGGGCGGAGAAAGGGCCTGGAAAGATATAAAATGGACGCAACCCCCTTTGAAAACAAAGGGAAATGAAAAACCCGTCGTCCCGGAGAAACCTCTCGGAAAGACGGGTTGTCTTTTTTCAAATGGTGGAGGGCTCGCCGCCTTCCGAAAATTCAGTCTCCCCAGCGCCGACACATCAAAAGTCCTTTATTTACAATACTTTGAGAGCTTCCGATTGCCGTTCTCTGCGTCCCTACGCGGGAAATATTTTTCTCCACATTTTCCCCAAACAGAGAATGGACGTGGGTTCGATTCCCGCTGCCATATCAAACGCAGTGATATCATAACCCGAGTCTCGAGTTCTCCAACAAGAGATCACTCATTGTTCAATTGCCCTCGTCAATTCCATAGCTCTTCCAACCCGGTTTTCGAAAAGCAGGTCCCAGATGTCCAGGCACCGGTCGGCAATCTGGCTGTTTCGTTCCCCTTGGGCTTGCTCATATAGCCGCAGCAGAATGGATGACATTTCCGACGCTATATGAGGGTAACGTGAACCAATATCACGGGTTTTTTCTTGCAGAGTCGTGGAAAGCGCCTCACAGACAGCAAAGATTGCATCTGCGACAAGGATGAGGTTTCCGGCAAGATCTTTCAAAGACCAAACGAAATGGTCAGGATCGTCTGCAAAGGCCTGTGAGTTGATATAGTCTTTTACAAATGCTGTATATTCCGTACCCGTGATTAGGTCTTGGTTCCTGAACATGCCGCGCAACTCGTCGCGGACCTCTTTATCAGGATCATTCATGAATTTGCACAAGAGCTTTTGACACTGCTGGGAATATTTCTTGTCCTGCAGCAATGCTGCGGCCACGTTGGCGGCGCCCTTTCTCTGCGGTACGGTCCCCTGGCAACACGCGGCAAACTCTTTTTCAAAAAAGCCGTGAAACAGCCACCGGGCCGTGACCTGCCTTGCGCCTTGCAATACAACGTCATCTAAAGGAGAAGAAATCATCTGTTGAATTATAGGGCCGACCTGATCGATATGGCTTGGAACGGTATAGTTGAAAAAACGCAAAGCCCGTGGAGATGCAGCAATTCGCAAATCATCCCTGCACGCCTCGCAAAACCGGGAAACTGCCATATCCTTATCGATATTGAAAACTGGTTCAATGGCCTCGATGGCCGCCATGCGCACCGCCGGGTGAGGATCGTGCACAAGGGACTCGATGCCGGATCTGACTTGCTCCAGGCGGTCGTTTCGTTCCCAAAGCAATTGCTCGATCGCGCCGGCGGCCACACCTCTGACACAGTTGATGGTATTCTGAAAAAGGTCCTCAACCGTGGCTTCATCACAGCTCTTGTCGCAATGGACATACAATTTGCCCATTTCCAGGTCCGGATGGTTGCAGGCGTAATAGATCAGCCTGGCAATGGTTTTGTCCGACCAGTTTTCATCAGCTCTTTCCGCGACAAGGCGGCAGAACGACATGGCGGTCTCCCGGTCGTCGTCTGCCTGGTATTTTCCAAGAACGGCCTCAATGGTTTCAATCCTTGCCGGCTGCCAAGAGGCTTTTTCAGGTTCCGGCACTTCCTTGCCAGCCTTCTTTCTGGCGCAACCATCAAGAATGGCAGAGACGTACCTCGGATTAACATTATCGGGGAACCGCGACGCAAGCCGGCCAAAGCGTTCCGGGTACCGCTTGGCGATCCGGGCCAAGCTTGAGGCAAATTGACGAACGGAAGTTACCAGCACATGATCCGAATCAACCTGTATCCATTTACCGTTATCAGGCTCCGTGACTTTCTTGCTGGTGACGATTTTGCGCCATGCCCCGTCGCTGATTTTTTCCAAATTAGGATCGAGTTTGGAGCCGATGCAGCCACCTGAACCTACGCCGCCTCTGAGAAATCGCTCTTTAGCGTAGTTCTTGAATTTCCGTTCCAACACGTGGATCAATGCTACGGTTGACGGGAGAATTCTTGCGGCGTCAAGCGCGGGCAAAAGGAAATATTGGGTCTTGCCCCAGTAATGGCCGAAATTACCTTCCCGCCAACCGCTTAGGTAATATTCGGCATCCCGTTTTTCTTCCGGTGAATGGTAATGGACAATAGCGTCTTCAAGCTGACGAAACAGTTTCTCGGAACAGTGAGGGGATAGTGCCTTAATGAGCCGCACCGCGGGCATCCACTCCGGCTCATGATAGCCGAACCCGATCCGAAACCGGGTATGATCATCAAGCAGCCAGGAAATAGCAGTATCCGCATGACCAGCGGGCAGGAGGGCGTAGGTTGCGATGATGATTTCCTGAACCACGGGAGAAATGCTTTTTTCAAGAAGGACAACCCGTACTGTCAGTTCATCGGGCTGCTTTGCCGCCAAAGTACGTCCAGCGATGATGAGCAGTTCGACGACTCCTCGGGCCATATCCGTTTCGCTCCTGGCAAACCGCTCGTCCATCCACTTTTGCAGCCTTGGGTCGTAATGATCTGCCTGGATGCTGGTCAACCTTTCCACATGGGGTATCAGCAGGTCCCAGGTCCGGATGGGGTGCTTTTTCACCGCGTCATGCAACGCCGCAAGGTCTTGATCGTACCACCGCTCCAGCCGGCCTTTCCTGCGTCCGGAGGTCCCTCTGTCATCCATATTCCAGGTGGAAAGCACTGCCTCGATCAACCGGACAGCGCGGAGAGGATGCCTGGCGCAGAGGGATTTCCAGTCAACAAAATCCTTCACAACGCCGAGCCTGACCAATTGTAACCTCAGCTCGAACATCTTTTCGGAATCATGCACATCCCTCCAACACAGTATGTTCAAGACACGGGCAGGCCACTCCCCACCTTTATCCACAAATGGCGCAAGGATTTCCGTCACCGGGTCAGGGATATGTTCGGCGACCGAGTGCAGCAGCCACAAGGACCGATTGATTTCCTGTTCGTCTTCCGATTCGAGCCATTTCGAGATGATCCCGGCTTCCAAAAGATAAGATACCCACGGATGGTGTCCCAAGAGTACCGTCTCCAGAATATGGTCCCGCCAGTAGGGGTCATCAAGCAACCCAAGGAGATAAATTCCAAGCGCGGTGGGGCTCCGGTTCATCTGGCCGATCAGCTCAAGGACCAGGTGCTTGAGGTGAAAACGCACATCTTCGGATTCAAGAACAGCTCGGGCCGTGTTGAAAAAATCATCCGGTGATTCCTCGGCCAGCATGGCAAGGACCTGGCGCAGTTGCTCACGCCGGAACAGCGATTGGTTCTGCGTTGGTCCCAGCCAGTCGATCACCGATCCGGTCTGGTGACAAATCTTCTGCATGAGGCGCTCGGCAATCAGGTGGTCCAGGTACCGTTGGTGGCAAAAGCTTATTCTGCCTACACCTTGCTGAAGGATGCCGAATGAAATAAAGGCGTCGCGCACAGCCGGGTCTCTTGCCGCCATCGTGGCAGGGGCCGAGATTTCCCCTCCGCTTTCCATGTAATCGAGCAGTGGGGTCAGGAAGGCATCCATTTGCTCAGCGGAGATTCCAGCCTGCTCCTCAAGAAGCCGGCGGCGGTTTTCCCAGAAGCGGCGCATCAGTTCGATAGCGGAACGAAAATCCGCTATTGCCCTCTCCTTTTTCAATTCCAGCCAAATGGCCAGATTTTGCGGACAGGAAAGAATGCACTTCTGAGATTCGCTCAGGGCGGCAAAATCAGGCCCAAAGATCCTTTTCAACTGTTCATCTGAAAATTCCTTAACCTGTATTTTGACAATGCCCTGTTCGCCGCTGTCAGAGAACAGCTTCTTGATCTCCGGATCGTTTTCCAGGTCAAAGGTTCGGCAGGCAAAGACGATGACGATGTTTTTCCCGGTGCTGCCCAGCGACCGGACCTGTCGGAGCAGTTCCTTGCACACATCCATGGCAACAGAGGAATGAGCAGCAGTCCAGCGGATAGCATCGAGCTGATCCAGGATTAAGACACACTTCCTGTCTGCAGCCAGACCGGCCAAGGAATAGGCAGGTGACTCGGGCAAATCCATGTCCCCGCCGAATTGCCTGGCGTTTTTGTCCGGGATGCGCCGGTCAAGGCGTACGGGAAGATACGGGATATTTTGTCGGCAAAGATACTCTGTCAGTTCATACAGAACACCGCTCTTCCCGTTCCCCGCAGTACCATGCACCACCACGTCCTGCCCATTATCTATGGCCTCAATGATCCGGGAAGTCTCCTTCCTGGGAATGATCGCGCTGTTTATCAGGCCAGGCCGGATGGATTCAGAGAACTGATGTTGCAACTCCGCTATGGCAGGGGCAATACGGTTGTCATGCTCAAGCCGTCTTGGGTGGATGTCATGATTTTTCGCGAGGTGGCGCCGCAATTCATCCACGTAAATGGACTTGCGGTACATATAGTTGTTTTCGGCATAGGTGAGCAAAACGGCAATCGCGGTTTCCGGCTCGCCGGTCAAGAGAAATCCGGTCCAGGTCACAAGTTCAGACCATGAATTGCGGTCGTCGGGGAAAAGCTCGATATGGGTACGCTTGAGATAGTCGAAGGCCTTTTCGAGGTCATCGTCTTTTTTCGGATTAAGCCCCAAGGCCCCACAAAACCCCTTGAAATATTTACGACGTTTTTCGCCTATGGCCTCAACTTGATACTGAAAAAATTCCTTGGGGTTGTCATTGGAGTTCCTGGCACTTTTACAGATATCCCCAAAGGACCGCGCCGGGATTGCCGAGATAAGAGCGAATTCATGGTTTGGATCGCGGCTCAAATGAAAGGATAGGTG
>WFZC01000218.1 GCA_015489765.1 Desulfobulbaceae bacterium | reverse complement strand
GGTGAGGATTTCTCCAAAAAAGGAGTTTATGTGTTGTTAGCATAACTTTCTGATTTTCACTGCTTGTTGTGATGTTACGTTATGCTGATTTATTCGTTGCTGGTCAACCAATCGTATACCATAAATAATAAAGTCAAAAAAATCCTGTTCTGACTTGAGAGACTGTGCCATGAAATTTTTTTCAGTTCTTATCTGTCTGTCTTGGCTTTGTCTTCCAACCGGCACTGTTTTGGCGGAGGTTTCGCAGGGGGGGGCAGTGACGGCCCAGCAAACAAAATGTGAATCTGATCTCAGCACCCTGTCACCGGAAGAGCTGAGCTGGTATAAAACCTTTCAGGAAGGAACCTTTCTGATAGCGGGCTGGAAAGATATCAGCAAGGAAATTCTCAAAAATACCCCGGAGGAGCTCAGGGAGCACCAACGGCAGCGGCTTGAAGAGCTTGGTTGCAAAATCGGTATGGAATGGAGCCGGGAAAACGCTGTTCGCAGGGTTGACAATACAATGCTCAAGCAGTGGGGAAATACCCTGAAAAAAACCGCAAAAACCCATCCCGAGCATTTACCCAATGTCATCGCTTCAATTGATAAGGAACTTGACAGTCTGTTAAATTAGTACCCTATTCCTGAATTCCTGTCATAAAAAAATAGGTAAGCGCTGGTCCTGCTGGTCGACAAAAAATAAAAAACAAAAAGCCCACCGGAGATTTATTCTCCGGTGGGCTTTTTGATTGACGTAAACATATTTTCCGTCCTACATCGGTCAATGGTCACATCCAGGGAGCCGCGATCAAGAAAGATCCGGGCCTGATCACCGGGATTTATCCGGCTGCTGTCTGTTACCAGTTTGCCGGTTTTTATATCTCTGACAACGGCATAGCCCCGGGCAAGGGTGTTACGGGGACCGACCGCTTCCAGGAGCTGGGATTGTTGGGCCAGTTTTCTGTCCCGGGTTGCCAGCACCTGCTGCATTGCCCGGACAATTCTGTTTTCCAGTTCAGTTACCCTGGCCTGGGCCGCCTCCAGTCTGTGGCAAGGGTTCTGCCGTTCCAGCCGCAACAACATCCTGTCAATTTTCTGTTGATTATCAATAATAAGGTTCTGGATGGCATGCACAAGCCGCATGGACAGTTGATCAACCCTGAGAAATAATTCCGCCAGAAAGGTGGAAAGATCACCGATCTTATGCTGGTAGAGGGCCAACTTATCGGACAGCCGGTCAATGCGCCGCTGCTGCGTCCGGACGAGCCGCTGTTGCAGGCCATTGACAATACCCCTCAGGCTTTCCCTGTCAGGAACAATGAGTTCCGCGGCCGCACTTGGGGTCGGTGCCCGCAGATCACTGACAAAATCGGCAATGGTAAAATCTATCTCATGCCCGATGGCGCTGACCACGGGAATATCGGAGTTGAAAATCACCCGGGCCAGATGCTCGTCATTAAAGGCCTGCAGATCTTCAATGGAACCGCCTCCCCGGCAGAGGACAATGATTTCGGTTGGAAAGACCCTGTTGAGTTGTTCAATGGCCCCGGCTATCTCCCTGGCTGCGTCCTCTCCCTGCACGGCCACCGGATAAACAGCGATCCTTATGCCGGGAAACCGGCGGCGGGCGATACGGATGAAATCATGAACAGCCGCGCCCTTGGGCGATGTCACCAGGGTGATATGTCCGGGCACCAGGGGTAATTTTTTCTTGTGACAGGCGTCAAACAGTCCCTCGCCGGCCAGCTTTTTTTTCAGTTGTTCAAAGGCTGCCCGCAGAGCGCCGGTCCCATGGAAATCAATGGTATCAACGATGAGCTGGTAATCGCCGCGCGGCTCGTAGACCGTCAGCCTGCCGTGGCAGATAACTTCAAGGCCGTCGGCAGGCTGCTGCTCGAGATAGCGTTGCTGCATTTTAAAGAGCACTGCCTTGAGCTGGGCCTGGTCATCTTTAAGGGTAAAATAGAGATGGCCGGAATAGGGCCTGCGCAGGTTGGTAATTTCACCGCTGACACTCAGCCAGGAAAATCGTTGTTCCAGCAGAGAGCGGATACCGGCGTTTACCTCTGAAACGGTAAATATATGTTGTGAATTCATAAAAATCTGATTTGCAAGATCAGGGGTGTTCAGTGGAAAAAATGGTAATGATTTTTTTTAATCCAGGGGGTATAGTTACACCCTTGTGTTCAGGGTGACAAGAGGCCTTTTTTAATGGCGTCGTAAAAACTTCGATCTACTGCATCGTGTGATCCGGGGCGATTCACAACATACTGTCTGTATGGTTGAGACCCGCCCCGGAACACTGCTCCTCGGAGTCTACGCTTCGCTCCGCTTACCTGTATATCTATGTTTTTACTTAGCCATCTTTTAGAAGTTTGCATACTTTTTACAGGTTCATCTTTTTGGGTAACTCGTTACGGGCGCCCCGCTTTTTTTCACCCCGGCAATTCAGACGGCAGGTGATGGATTGATACAAAAAATTCAAGGAAACTGGAAATATTATGGCCAATCAGAGCGCATTTGATCCCAACCATATTAAAGAAACCGCCATGGCAGAGACCTCGGGCCTGCTGGATGAGCTGAATCTGCCGCCGGCATTCGTTGCCTTTTTGCGGAAGAACCAGCGCACCCTGTGGATAATAACAGCGGTTATAGCCATCGTGGTCACCGCAGTCTCCCTGTACGGGTCATACCGAACATACAGGGAAAACAAGGCCACCACCGCCCTGGATCTGGCCATGCGGGCAGATCCGGCCCAGAGGCCTGATCTGTTGAAAAATGTTGCCCGGGATTTCCATTCAACGCCGACCGGACACTGGGCCAGGGTCGAGCT
>WFZC01000217.1 GCA_015489765.1 Desulfobulbaceae bacterium | reverse complement strand
TATTTTAAGGATAAACCAGCATGGCTGGACCATAATTTACCGTCCCAGCCACAACAAATGATGAAAATATCCCGAAAGGACACAACTACTCGGGCTATTTTCGGATAAAATTTAGTGGATTATCTCTATACTCTCACTTATCCTACAAATATTGTATATGCTGTAGAGGCTAATTTATTCACCTGTCTGGCCTGTGACACATTGAGATATTTAAGAAAAATCCGGCGGCTGAAGCCGACCCTGTCATAAAAAAGTCAAATCATCACTCTTCATCTGGTCATGGGTACGCAGTTCGGCAAAAAAGGTTCATCTTTTGTTGAAAAAAATGGCCAAGAAGAAAAAAATCGCCTTGTCACGGCAGCTTTGTTGCCATCTCCGTTGCCAGTTGTTTGAGGGTGGTAAAGGCAGGGCCGTCGGCCCGGACATCCAGGCGGACCGGGGCGAGGTTGACAAAGGATTTTTTTGTTATCACGTGCAGTTCAGCCACAATATTGCCCTTGATGCCGTATTTCGGCTCCGGTTTGGTCACGGCCATGGCGGCGCTGTCACCAAGGCCGGACACGGACTTATAGCTGTAGCCCTCACCCATCCCGGCCAGGGCCGAAAGCCCGTCCCTGTAATACGCCCGGCCCGCCGACACGATCAGGGCGGCAAATCCCTTGTCGTTGAGATAGTTGCAGGTGGTGTTGGGGCCGATGGTCTGTTTTTCCATGGCCTTGACGGCCGGAAAGGCGGCCATCACCTTTTCTTTTTCGATCAGGGAGCAGGGATCGATATGATCGGGGTTTGATCCGCTCCGGGCCTGTGGCGTTATGCAGAGAGTGAGCAGAAGAACTGCCATGCAAAGAAAAACAGATTTCATAACATCCTCCAATGGGTTGATAGAGTACCTTACTCCTGATCTGTTGTCTGTTTTGGCCTGGTAGTATTCGCGGTGAAAGCCCTTCCTACCATAATTGACGTGATGCGTTTGTAGGAGCGGCTTTAGCCGCAAATGCGTCGTTTAATTTGGGTTGCGGGAAAAACCGCCTTGGAGATTACCGGACGACGGTATCCCTGATTTCATTCAAGCTGAGAAAGAGCTGATCTGGACAAATTATTTGCCCAAACAGGCGAGGAGCCGGGGAGTTTTTCGGCAGGCGGTAATTTTTTTCGCATCGGGATTCAGATCGGCCAGCAGTCCGGCCGCCTCGGCCGAGGCCATGGAGGTGCCGTTCATGAAACTTACCCGGTTGCCCGGCAGGGTGACCTGGACGTACTGGGCGGGCAGGATGCAATCGGCCTGGGCCGCAACCCGGTCATTGGGCATTTTGCGGCCGTTATCCAGCATTCCGGCCACACTGATGACCTTCGGGTGGGAGGCGGGAAAGGCAAGGCCTGTCTGGTGGGGATCATTGCCGGCCGGGGCCAGGATGACCATTCCCGCGTCCGTTGCCGTGTCCAGGCCCGAGGCAACAAGGTGGTCCGGAACAGGGGCGCCCAGGCTCATGTTGATAAATTGGGCCTTGTCGGCAATGGCCGCGTCAATGGCCTGGATAATGGAAGAGGTATAGCAGCGGCCTTCGGCCTTGTCCGGGCGAACCTGCTTGCAGGCGCGCAGGGCGATCAGGCTGCTGTTCGGCGCGATCCCGGCGCTGCCCGTACCGTTGACCAGGGCGCCGATAATGCCGGCAACCGCTGTGCCGTGGATTTCGGCCCGGTAGGGAGAGCCCTTGATAAAATTGGCGTGGGCGACAATATTTGGAGCCAGGTCATCCTGGCTCAGGTCAACCCCGGTATCAATGATGGCCACCCGCACTCCCTTGCCCTTGGAGCTGGTCTTAAAATGCAAAAATTGGAAAAGACTGCTGCGGTTTGCCTGCTCTGAAATCGCGCCCAGGGTTGAATAGAGATAATCGGGCTGGATCACTATGCCCTGTTGTTCAGCGGCAATGACACGTCCCAGTTGTTCCACGTTGCCGCTGGTGGAAAATGTGACCAGCTCCCGGCCGAGCTGCGGCAGCTGTTTGCGTCCCTCTATGGTCAGGGGATATCTGCTGGTCAGGGTGGCCACCAGTTTGTTGATATCAAGGCCGGGCCGGAGGTCAACGAGCATGAGCAGCCGTCCCGGAATATAGGTCAGCGGCTTGGGACCGAGACGAAATTCTTCATCCCTGCTGCGGGCAACGGGATTGTTGTTGCGGTCAAGACCGGTGATCCGCCAGCGGTATTTTTTCCCAATGATAAGTTTGTCCATGCCTACCTTTTTGGGCAGGGTATAAGAAGATTTCTTACTGAAGGCGGAAAAAACGGTTTTCTGTTTTTTCCCCTTGCCCGCAAGGATTTCCAGTTTGTACAGGGTCACGTCGTGGCGGGGTTTCCAGGAAAATGTCAGGGCGGTGGTATCTGTGGTCGCACCGTCAATCGGGCTGAGCAGGTGAATGGGATGGCCGGCTGCCGTGTCTTCTCCGGTGACGACATAGATCACCTGCGGAAAGGGGATGCGCATGGGCGGGTTGGTGATGACAAAACGGAGCCGGTGCGAGCCGATGGTATGGGTCGGCAGCGATGGCACCTTGGGCAATTGTAGGGTGATGGTGCGGCCACTGCTAAAAGGCAGGCTCTTGGTGACTCGTGCCAGGATACGGTCATCAACCTGCCAGTATCCTTTCAGCAGGCCGGCGCCCTCGTAGTGCAGTTCCACCTGGGCGCCGTCGATTTTCTCCCTGCGTTTGACAAATTTCTTACTGGTCTTATCCAGAAAGGTGATGCGGATTTTTGTGAAGGTGAAGCCCGTGCCCACGGTGACACCAATGGAGCTGGTGGTGGCCGCATCCATGTACTTTGCGGTAAAGGTGCGCTGGTAGCGGATTTTATCAACACCCATCCGCTGGGCTGCCTTGATGACAGCCAGCGGAATGGTGACCTGCTCGCTGAGCTGGGCTTTTCCCTTGGTCATGCGGACGGAGATGTTTTTGTTGATGGTCCCCAACCGCCGGGAACCGGCCAGAAAGACGCCCCGGGGCGAGGACAGGGTATCGTCTAACTTCTCACTGCTTTTGAAATGATAGGTCAACCGGAACGAACCTGCCCGGTTACGGTCCAGGGTGACCTTGTCCGGGGTGGTGGTCACGGTGAGCAGGGCCCTGGTGATTTTGAGGTTGTACCAGGTGTTCACCACGTTGCCGCTTGGATCGGTTGCCGTGATTTGAAAGCGGTACTTGCCTTCCTTTACCGGGGTACCCTTGATCGTGTTGCGAACGATTTTCAGGCCGGAATCCATTCTGCCGCTTTTTTTTCGGTATCGGTTGCTCCGGGCGCCCAGTTCATATTCGTACTCCATGCCGACCACGCCGTCGGGGAGATCGATTTCCTGGAT
>WFZC01000216.1 GCA_015489765.1 Desulfobulbaceae bacterium | reverse complement strand
TCCCGGTCCCTTTGTTGAGTTGACGGTTAGAGACAGTGGCAAGGGAATGGACAAGAAGACCATGGCCCGGATATTTGAACCCTATTTTACCACCGGAAAGCAGGGGGAGGGGACCGGACTGGGGCTGGCCGTCACCCGCGGAATCGTGCAGAAATATAATGGATTTATCCGGGTGGAGAGTGTCCCGGGTGAGGGAAGTGTTTTCACTGTTTATCTGCCGGCCGCCGGAGAAGAGTATGACGGTACGGAAGAACAGGACGAGAAAGAACTTGCCACCGGTCGGGAACGCATCCTCTTTGTCGATGATGAACCGGCAATCGTCAATTTTGGCCGCTCGTTGTTAAGGAGCCTGGGGTACCATGTGGAGACCGAGATTGACAGTGTTGCGGCCCTGGCAAAAGTCACGGCCGATCCGGCGGCCTTTGACCTGGTCATTACCGATCAGACCATGCCGGAGATAACCGGCCTGGAACTGGCCAGGAGTATGCTTGCCCTGCGGCCGGATTTGCCCATTATTCTGTGTACAGGGTATTCGGCGGCCCTTTCTGAAAAGGAGGTATGTTCAGCCGGTATCAAAAAATTTCTGGCCAAGCCGCTGGATACGAGGGTTCTTGCCGATGCCGTCCGGGAGGTGCTGGACGGGTAAGGTTACCGCCGCTGGTACGGTGTTGACACAATTTTTTGAAACTCGACTCGGAACTCGGTGGTGTGTGCAGAGGTATTACAAACAGCGGATATTTTCTTTTTTCATGATATCTGCAATAATGTTCTGCTCGGGAATGCCCGGAAACCATTTCATCTCGAGGTATGCAAGTTTTATATGTAGTCACGGGGGCAGGATATATCTCTCTGCCTGTCCCCGGCAATGTGGTAATGATGTGCACTTTCCTGATAAATCAGCATGGCTGGACCAAATTGGCCGGTCGTAACAAACAATGAAAATCTCCGGCTCCGGCATGGGCAGCCATGTTCTCCGCGGGCTATTTTCGGATAAAAAATATTGTTTACATTTAAGGTCTATGTCGGTATAAATGCAATTGGCGTCATGTTTTCTAATTTTATTTAATAATTACAGGTTGTTATAGATGTCTGCAGAAGAACATGAAGGGAAGCAATGGCTATGGGTATTGATTGTGGGGCTCGGCCTGATTGCCATAGCTGATTTCCTTTTCGTCGGAAAAGGGCTGTTGTCTGCAGGTATTCTGGGGCTTGGCGGCCTTCTTGTTGTGTTTGCCTCCTCCGAGATGATGATCAAGGCTGTTGATGGCTATGCCCGACGCAAAAAGATGAATTCTTTTGTCGCCGGCACCATGGCGGGGCTTTCAAGTAATATTCCTGAGCTGGTCATGCTGGCGTTTGTTTTGATTGCAACCCCAAGGGTGGGCTTCATCGTTACGGTGCTGACCCTGCATGTGGGTGCGGCGGCCTTTGGTCTCTACTGTGGAGCGCTCCCCCGCGATGTTGAGGGAAACGCGAATCTGCCCAAGCCATTGGTCGGACTGAGCACCGATTTGTACGCTGCCGCCGGTGGCGTATTTTTCAGTCTCGGCATGATCATGTTGCTGATGAAAGCCTTTGCCGTCCGGGGGACTGTCAATCCCGCTCTCAACACTACAGACCTCTATTTCTTCGGTACGCTCCTGTTGCTCATCCAGGCGGTGGCCGTCACACGTTTGGTAAAACGATTTTCCGGCAAACACCAATCCGCTTCCGATGAGGATGTTCCTGTCGAACAGGCTGACGATTCGGCGCAGATGTCGATTGTCTCCATTTTTGCATTTAGTGTGGCCGGCCTGGCGGCCTCGGTCATCGGCGGTCATTCAGTTGGTGAATTTGCCGGAGCCCTGGTGGAGCGGTTGGCACATTCCGGATATTCTGAAATGTTTGGCGCCATCATCTTAAGTCTGTTTTCGTCCTCCGGCGCCTTTGTCATGATCGGTACAGCCCATGTTCAGAAAAAATACAATATTGCCATGGCCAATGCCTCCGGTGCAATCACCCAGGTCCCCTTCCTGGTGCTTCCCATTGCCATGATCATGCTGGCAGCCTTTACCCAAACCGGTATCATACCTGCCGTGGACAATGCCGCCGGCGTTATTCCTATCGATATCCACACCACCAGCGCTATTTTGCTGGGATTCCCTTCCATGCTTGTACTCTGGAAAGCGGTGCAGGACGATGGCAAGGTCAACTGGGTTGAAACCAGTACCATGGTTGCTATTTTTCTACTGGTTATTTATTTACTGGTGGCGCACGGTTGAGCCTGCTGATCGATCAAATCGATACCACTTGGTTTTGCCCCAGGGTAGTCAGCAGGGGATGACCCCTTTTTTATTCTTTTCTTTCTTTTCTGTTCTTGCGGATGCCGTCCGGGAGGTATTAGACGGGTAGTCGTAATTTATTGTGCCGGGTTCGGGTCAATGCCCTTGAAAATCCCATTGCCGCCACTGCCTGCATAGAGCAGAGACGGATTGGACGGATCAACCGTGATCGAAGTGAAGTTAAGGACACTCAAACCCTTGTTGACCGGCTTCCAGGTTACGCCGCCATCGGTGGACTTGAAGATGCCCCTTCCGCTGCTCCTGTCGTGGTACGGGGCATCGGAGGTGGCGGCATAGAGTATGTCCGGGCCTGCCGGGCTGAGGGCAAGCGACAGCACCTCCAGGTTTTCATCCCCTCCAAACCCCGAGTTCATCTTCTGCCAGCTGTTGCCGCCGTCAACGCTTTTGTAGACGCCGCCAGGAAATTCTCTCTGCTTGGAATGATCATATTCACTGCTGACAGCGGTATAGATAGTCTGTGGATCACCGGGAACGACTTCAATGTCCCAGACACTGAGCTGGGGCAGAGATGTATCGATGCGGCTCCAGCTGGTGCCGCCATCCGTGGATTTGAATAATCCACCCTGCACCGTGCTCATATCATCACCATTCTCGATATGTTGGGCCTCGATACCAACATAGAGAACTGAATGATTATCGGGATCAATAACGATTTTTCTGACCTGCAGGTTGCCGTCCACGCCAAGACCGTCGTTGATCGCAACCC
>WFZC01000215.1 GCA_015489765.1 Desulfobulbaceae bacterium | reverse complement strand
TAAAAAATATCTAAAATAGTAGTGCAATAACGTAGGCACACGCGAAAAAATGTCCCCCTTGTCAGGCCGCGCTATATCAGGCTTTGCGACGAGGTGCTGATTTCAGGCCGAAAACCCAAGTATGAGCAACACTTTGTATTATTGCTGAGCTTTCACCATGACTAATCGCCCCGACCAGCCTGGTCACATTTTCACCGCTGCCGGTGATATCAACCCAGGGTTTCATCACCAGGGTATGGGTGAGGGTATAGACACCAGGCCCGATAACAACAAGGTAGGGATTATCATACGAGGCATCGGTGATGGAGTTGACCGCTGCCACCGGGTCGGTAAACTTGCCGTTTGCCTTGGCAACGGTAACAATATTTTTCAAGGGTTTGCCATGGCCGAACAAAGGAATGACCACCACCTTGTCTGCGGCCTGTGCCGATATGGGCAGGCAACTCAGGATCAAACACAGCAAAAAAAACATTCGTAACGCAGGAGTTGTCATCATCTTTCTATTTTCCTGTAATGTTTCATTTTTCAATTTCAGGGTCACACTGGGCAGTTGTGCGACCCTGAAACCATTGACTCCATCAAAAAGGAGGTGTGCTTGCCTCAATGGAATCACCACAAGGGCCGGTTGCCGTTATACTGACCATGTTGATCTCGGCCTGGACGGGAAAATTCTGGTACATGAGGAACTGGCCCTGAGTGGTCGTTGGACTATTGAGTGGATTAATCGTGGAGGTGGCTCCTGCACTGTTTGTCGTCCGGATGACAATACCGATGCGAACCCCGTCATCCGGCGGCTGTATTGCTCCACCAATCCTTACACTGGTAATGAAACCGCCCTCTATTGTCTCCACGCTGACCCCAGCGCGTTCAAGTTGCGGGCTTCACGTGTTGCCAGTGGTTGTAGGGGTCGGTGTGGTTGTCGGTTCAGTGGCATTGGTTGCCTGGGCATGGGCCGGCAGGATAATGGTGTCAACCACCGGCTTGCTCCACTTTCCCGCCAGGGCCATGCTTCCGGCCACGGCCGTTCCCGCGGCAATGGTTTTGAGCGCTTTTCTCCTGGAACGACTGATGGATTCTCCTTTTTCTTTTTCCCGGCAATGTTTTGCACGCACTTGATTTGCTTTTCTCTCTTCTTTCATACACTCCCTCCTTTAAAAGTTTTGCATTGAAGAGTTCTCAGGAAAAATTTCCCTCCTCTGCGAACATAACCCACCCCAAGTCACAGATAGGTCACAAAAAGGGTGAAATTTCCGTTTTTTTGAGATATTTTTTTATTATTTTTTTAAATTACTTTTATGTCTGCTGTGCCTGCTCCATGAGAAAATGGGAAAACACTAATCAGGAGACTCTCCATGTCAGGCAGCGCCGTACCCGCACCCAGTAAAGTTACCCGGCCCCTCTGCAACGGCATCTTTCCCCGCACCCGCCTGTTCAGGCGGCTTGATGAGCTGCGAAACAAGCCCGCTCTCTGGATTTGCGGCCCGCCCGGCTCAGGCAAAACCGCCCTTGTATCCTCCTATGCGGAGCAAAAAAAGCTTGCCTGTATCTGGTATCAGATGGATTCGGAGGACAGCGATCCTTCCACTTTTTTTTACTATCTTGCCAAAGGAGCGGAACAGGCTGCGGGAAAGAAGATACCGGTTCCCCCGTTTACCACTGAATATTTTGAGAATCCGCTCAGTTTTACCCGCTGGTATTTCCAGCAGCTCCATGCCCGGTTTACCGCTCCGGTCATGCTGGTCCTGGACAATTACCAGGAGCTTGATGAAGATTCGGTAATCAGGTCAATTTCAGGCGCCCTCATCAGCGATCTTCCGCCTGGGATGCAACTTGTTTTCATAAGCAGAAACGCCCTGCCGGACACATTTGTCCGCCTGCAACTCAATGGAAAAATCGGTCTCATTACCTGGAAGGATCTCCAGCTTACCCTTGATGAATCACAAGGGATTCTTGCCCTGTCCGGACGGGTGCCGGAAGACAGGATCACACGGCTGCATGAACAGGCAGCCGGCTGGGTAGCCGGCCTGCTTCTGCTTGAAGCCGGCATGGAGCTTGCCCAAACAGATGTCCCCGGAGCGGAATACCATGAAGATCATGAAAAGCATGAAAAACATGAAAAACATGAAAAGCATGGAAAGCATGGAAAGTATGGGAAAAAAGCGCTGTTCCAATATTTTGCCGCGGAAATTCTCAGCCGGCAGGACAAAAAAACCAGAGACTTCCTGTTACGGACCTCCTTTTTGCCGCAGATGACCATATCCATGGCCAAGACCATTTCCGGCCTGGACAATGCGGCCCAGATTCTTCTTACTTTGAACAGACGCAATTATTTTGTTTCCAGAAGACCGGGGAAAAAAAGTATCTATCAGTACCATCCCCTGTTCAGGGATTTTCTCCGTGCCCGGGCGGAACAGAGCATTCCTGAAACACAGCGGCGACAGCTCCTTGAAAAAGCAGCGCTTCTGCTTGAAAATTCCGGTGACATTGAAGAGGCCGCCGCTCTGTTTATCGACGCCGACAGCCGGCAACACTTGATCAAGCTTGTTCTTGAACATGCTCAGGCCCTGGTTGCCGAAGGACGTCTCCGCCCGCTCATGGAATGGATTGCAAAAATTCCCGCGGAAATCACACAAAATTCACCCTGGCTCCTGTACTGGCTCGGCACCTGCCGCATCTTCCTTGATCCCGTCAACTCCACTCAAATTCTTGAGCTGGCATATCAACAGTTTGCGGATCAACACGAGACGATCGGACTTCTTCTTGCGTGGGCGGCCATCGTCAATTCCATTCTGTTGAAATCAGGGTCTTTTGCACCGTTTAAAAAATGGATTGATGAATTTTCACGCATTGAACAGTACCTGGACAAACAACCGCTGTCGGTGCAGGCCCCGGTCATTGTCAGCATGCTGTATGCCCTAGGCCTTGCCTCCACGGACGCCGACAAGTTCGATAAATGGCTTGAACGGGCAGAACGACTGATCCAGGAGGATATCGATGTCGTCAACAAGGCACACACCTTTAACCTGCTGATTGTAAAGACCGAGTTTCGCGGAGATCTTGCCGCAGCCGGGTATTATCTCACCCTGTTTCGCTCCTTTGCCGCCGCACAGGAGCTCCCCCCTTTTTCCCGAATTCAGTTGCAGAACTGCGCTGCTTCCTTTGCCTGGCTCAGCGGGCATTTTGAGGACTGTGAAAAAGAGGGCCATTCCGGTCTGGACATTGCCCACATGAGCGGCGTGCATCTGTATAACCATTACTTCTGGGGTCAGTTAACGGCAGGCGCGTTGAGTACCGACAAGGTAACAAAGGCCAAACAGTATCTTCATGAAATGGCGGGATGCATGGACAGAATGCGGCCCTGGGAGCAGAGCTTTTTTCATGTGCTCTCCACCTGGGCGGCCCTGCTTGATGATAATCCGAGCCAGGCTGTTCTCCAGGCCGAGAAAGGGTTGGAAAAAATCCCGATCATGGGGACAACAGTCAATAATTCCCTGATTTATCTTGGTATGTCATTGGCCCTGGACAGGGCGGAGCGTTGTGACGAATCCCGATCGTTTCTTCACCGTGCCATGGAAACGGCTGAACAGGCCCTGGACAGGCAGACAACCTTTGTCGCCTGCTGTGCCGGCGCCATGATGTTTCTGCGCCGTGGTGATAAAGTTAAGGCTGATTCCCTTCTCAGGCAGGGACTTACTCTTGGCAGGACCAGGGGGTATATCAACAGCTATTTCTGGGATTCTCGGACAATGGAACGCGTCTGTTTAAGGGCCCTGGAACGAGAAATAGAGACCGAATATGTACAAAAGCTTATCCACAGTCGGGGGTTGGTTCCCGCATCTCCGCCTCTTGAGCTGGAAAACTGGCCCTGGAGGATAAAAATCTTCACCCTTGGACGTTTCAGCCTGCTCGTAGACAACAAGCAGGTTAGGTTTACCAAAAAAGGACAGGCCCGTCCCCTTGAACTCCTTTACGCCCTTGTCGCCCTTGGCGGCCGCAGTGTCAGCAAGGAAAAAATCGAGGAATATCTCTGGCCGGACGCCCTTGGCGATGCCGCAGACAGCGTTTTTTCAACAACACTTCACCGGTTGAGAAAAATTTTAACAGTCCCTGGGGCCATCACGGTCCAAAACGAAATGATCACCTTGAATCCACATGTATGCTGGGTCGATACCTGGGCCTTTGAACGCCTTGTTGCCGACGCCGGGGCTGTTGCCGACAGCAACATCGATGAAAAATTCGTTCTCTTGAAAAAGGCAAGCGCTCTCTATCATGGTCTTTTTCTCCAGGAACAGGGCAACATATACTGGTTTGACACGATCAGGGAACGATTACAGAAAAAATTTTCCCGGATATCGATGCAGTTGGCTGATCGACTTCTCCACCGGCACGGTTGCAGGCCGTCCAGTCCCTTGAACAGGCAATGGCCGTTGATCCGAGCAATAAAAAACTCTACCGACAACTTCTCAAATCCTACCACACCGCCGGATGGAACGGAAAGAAGGTCAGATGATAACGGGAGCATGATAAACCAGCATGGCTGGACCAGATAAATGGAATGTAGTGAAGATTTTACATTGGTTGGTTATTAAAAAAGGATGAAAAACATATTGGCCTTATCCTGCCAGGAATGATTTTCCCTGTTCTCCAACCAGGGATGTTCTATCCTGGAAGGGAACAGGAGCCCTGACTCCTCATAAGCCTTGGGCTGCAGAGATTATTAAAAAATCTCAAAAAAAATAATTCAGCTGTTGCTTTTTTTTTCCTGCAGCCGTTAAGTATAAAGAGCAGCTTGTTCCACCTATCATTTTTATTTATCAAGGCCGATGGGCCTTAATGTTGCGGACAGGAGCCCATGGCGACCATACAGGATTTTTTCGACGAAAAGATAAAACTTCCCTCACCCCCTGCTATCGCTTTAAAAATCCTTGAAGCTGTGCGCAAGGATGAAAATTCCTTTGATGAACTGGCCCGAATTATTTCTGCCGATCCCGCGTTGACCGCCCGGATCCTTAAAATCGCAAATTCCTCCCTGTACGGTTTTCCAAACCCGGTTGATTCTCTGAGCCAGGCCACAGCGCTCATCGGCACCAATGCCCTGAAAAACATTGCCCTCTCCTTTGTCATCGTCCAGGACTTTCAGAAGGCGCCCCAGGGAAGTTTTGACCTGTCCCTTTTCTGGCGCCGGGCCATTACGTCGGCGGTAGCGGCCGAAATTCTGGCGGAATATATCGGCATGCACGATCAGGATCTTTTTGTCTCCGCTCTGCTGCAGGATATTGGTGTTCTTATTCTCTATCTTTCCGACACCTCTTCTTACATGGGGCTGCAGGATGAGAAACGGGTAAGCGGTAAGACAACCTGCCAAATGGAACAAAAAACATTCGGTTTTGATCACACTGAAGTCGGCAGCCACCTGCTTTCCATCTGGAACCTGCCCGAGGCAATACACCAGCCCATTCTTTTTCACCACACCGACATCGTTGAAGCCCCGTATAAGAATATTTCCAGAATTTTGAATTTTGCCGATAAAATTGGAGCCATTTATTATGGAGTTCACGCAAACAGTAAATGTATCGCCGTTCATGAGGGATTGAAAAAACATTATCAACTCTCTGATGAACAGATTGACCAACTGATTGATACCGTGGGGGAAAAGGCCCGGGAAATTCTTGACCTCTTTGCCCTGGACCCGGGTGATATCAAACCTTTTTCTCTCATCATGCAGGAGGCGAACGAAGAACTGGGACGCCTTAACTTTTCCTATGCCCAGATGGTCCTTGAATTAAAACAGGCAAAACAGAACGCCGAACAACTGGCCATGGAATTAAAAATGGCCAATGACAGCCTGCGGGAACTGGCATTTCGTGATGGTCTGACGGGCTTGTACAATCACAGGTATTTCCAGGAAGTTCTTGAATCAGAACTTGAAAGGGCCAAACGGTATAATCATCCACTCTCATTATTGCTTATAGATATTGATTTTTTTAAAAAAGTAAATGACCGATACGGCCATCCGGCCGGCGACCAGGTTTTGCAGGAAGTCAGCAACACCATGGTCAAGCTGGTTCGACGTTGCGACATGGTTGCCCGCTATGGAGGCGAGGAGTTTGCCATCATTTTACCGGAAACAGGCCTGACCAGCGCCAAGGTACTTGCCCAACGCGTTCGCAGAGGTATTGAGCAGATGGAAATCAACTATAACGATCAGATGCTCTCCATAACCATCAGTTGTGGTATTGCCTGCAGTGATAGCAGTAAGGACCGTTCCGTCACTCGCAACAAACTCATCGAAAACAGTGATCAGGCCCTGTACAGGGCCAAGAAAAACGGCAGAAACAGGGTGGAAACATAAAAAGACCTCGCCGGGCATGAGCGAGGTCTTTTTTCGTAATTTTCTGCAATGGCCGCGGACAAAGCCCTTCCTGGAAGCCTTTCTTCATCCTGAGGAGTGATTTCAATCGTCGTTTCCACCGCCATGGGGCCCTTCACCCGGGTCCGGGTCATTGGTATGACAGACACGACAGGTGTCAATTGTGCCGCTGTGGCCCTGCAGGCGTATCGACTGGGCGTTATCTTCCGGGTTCAACGTCGGATAGATTGCGTGCTGACTACCGTGGCAGGCCTGGCAGAATACCCCATGATGACCACGGGAAAAGCGGTACAACCTATTTGCCGGTTCGCTGTGGGCCGAATCATGACATTGACCACACCGGGGCTCATCAACCCAGGGCCTGCGGCTGCTGCTTGCCAGATCTTTGAGGTTGCCATGACAATTGCGGCAGGACTGTCCTTTCTGAAACATGATGCCCCGTAAACATTTGGTTTGCGTTCCCGGATGGCAGCGATAACAGGTTCCAGCCATGGTCCCGTCATCAATTTTTTTATGTTTTCCATGCATGGCTTTTGACAGGCTCGGCAGCCCTGGTCTTCCGGGTTTATTCAATGCTGCGGAGGCATGGCAATTTGCACAGAGTATGGGTCTGTCTGCCATGAGCCGGGTCCCCTCTTCCCGGTCATGCAGGGTAAGGATATTCTGCTTCACGACTCCGGTTGCAATATCCGGATTTGCCATCCCTCCATCTCCATGGCAGTTATCACAATGTATTTCCGTCGATACCGGGGCGACCGTTCTTGTCGAGGCTAGCTCCCTGCCCTGGGAATCAAACACTTTAATTTCCGCAATCTGATATGGTGACAAAACACTAGGCGCACTGTCACTATGTGGCGTCAGGGGAATGCCTTCCGCGATAAATGAATCGGGCCCGGCCCGCATGGTTCCCTGCAGGCCAAACCCTGCCAGCCCTATGTTGCTTTCCAGCGACACACCAAACAGCTGATTGACATAATCCCAGAAATTGGTCTTCGTATCAGAGCGTGTATTATCGAGAATACGGTAGGTAACTTTAATACCGCTGGTCACGATCTTTGGTTCTTTCCCACGCTTGATTACCTGGGCAACGAGGGTATTGAAGGGAGGCAGCAACCCAAAGTCCTCGAAACTCTCATCTATGCAGTGCATGCCAAGGTCATTCCAGCCGATCACTATATAGTCACCATTTGAAGACGGAGTTGTCCCGCCACCCGTGCCAGCACTACCATTTCCATGCGCAGCCATAATAGTTGGTAAGGTAAGAAACAGAATATTATTCGCCCTGACATTGGTACCAATCAACAAACAAAGAATAAACAATGATATAACCCAAAAACGCATAACTGATTGTTTATCCGAAAATAAGGTTACGCATGTTTTTTGTAACTTCTCAATAACTGATGGTAAGTTGCTGCTAATTAAATGGATTCCGGTCAACAACCTGCCGGAATGACCCAGTTGCAGGCAATTCATAGCGTCATCCCCGCAGTCTATTGGGCGGGGATCCGGACTTATATCACCACTTATTGAGAATTTACTGTTTTTTAGCGTAACCTTTTGATTTTCATTGTTTGTTGTGCCGCCGGGGCATGCTGGTTTATCCGAAAATCGCCTACGGAAGACATGGCTACCCATGCCGGAGTCGGAAATTTTCATTGTACGTTGCGGCCGGCCAATCTGGTCCGGCCATGCTGGTTTATTTATAAATAAGATTTTCATAGGGGCTGTTTCCTCTTAAATGAATTTCACTCACAACTCCATCTTGAACTACAATGTAGCACTGCAACATTCATTCCAATGAAATAAAATACAGACAGCCATTAAAGACATTGAAGAATAACTACGCGCGAAAATGTTAAAACTGGGTTGGACTGGTTATGGACTGGCAGAATATTTGGACGTAAGCGGAATGACAGACAGTGTTTATTATTGGGAAAATGGTGGAACAGTATACAAGCTTATACACAGAGGCCCGGTCTCCTATTTCCTCGGCAAGTAAAAAGGGCACAATTGCCGGAGCTCCATTGCCGTAACCAGATTACTGAAAAAAAAGGCAGTCGCTCAATCCGCTTACATGAATATGAAGTCAAGAAAAATTATTATACGAAACTCAAGAATTGTATTATATTCTATAGATAAACAGATAATATGTACT
>WFZC01000214.1 GCA_015489765.1 Desulfobulbaceae bacterium | reverse complement strand
AGCTATGGTCATGAAGATTCGAAACAAACAGTCAATCTTAATGCTTGTTTATTTGCTCGCCACAGGTATTTTTCTCACCGGATGCGCCACTCAGCAGGGGTATCAGGGGGCCGGGGTAGGCGCTGTGACCGGAGCAACCGCAGGTATTCTTCTTGACCCGCATAATCGCTGGCGCGGGGCATTGATCGGCGGTGGACTTGGGGCCACCCTTGGCGGCGCCATGACGGATCGCCCTGCCTATAATAACCGCGGCTATTCCGCTCCTTACAGGCAGAGATACCGGTCGCAGAATACCACGGCCCAGGGAGCGCTCATCGGCGGGGCCACCGGCGCTGCCGCAGGCGCCCTGCTTGATCATAATAACAGATGGCGCGGCAGCCTGATCGGCGGCGCCCTGGGTGGCATTTTTGGTGGTTCCATCGGCAATATTAATTCCGAACCATCCATCCCGGCCCTTAATCCCTGAAAGCAATTTTCCCTGTGTGGCTGTCATGAAAGTAACATTGAAAATATGGGGAAATATAGCGAGTTTGTTCCTGGCGCTCTTTTTCCTTTCCGCCTGTGTGCAGCCACATCCCGATACCCTTCCCGTATCCGTCACTCCACCGGGCAGATTGCCGTCCGAACCTATCCTGCGCATTGAAAATACCATGCACACGGCAGCCATAAGCTCGCTTTCCCTGGACAGCAGGCGCCGCTTTGCGCTCACTACCTCCCGTGATAAAACAGCCCGTCTCTGGGAAGTGAAAACAGGCCGTTTCCTCCGTGTCTTTCGGGTGCCGTCCGGGTATGGCCGCATCGGGGTCCTGGAAAGCGGGGCCATATCTCCCGACGGCAAAATCATAGCAGTGGGAGGCTGGACAGGGCCGGAAAGAGAACAGAAATCCATCTATATTTTTGACCGGAAAAGCGGAATATTGTACAAACGCCTCAAAAACATTCCCGCTGTTATCTACGGTCTGGCCTTTTCGCCGGATGGCCGGTTTCTGGCAGCGGTCACCGGCAGGGGCGGGGGGCTGTATGTATGGAACAGCGCCACCTGGTCACGTATTGCCCATGACCATGAATATGGAGAAGAAACCCATGGCCTTGATTTTGATGCCAATGGCAGGCTGGTCACTGCAAGTTATGACGGCTTTGTCAGGCTGTATGACAAAAGGTTTCATCTTGTCACCATGCGGGGAATCGCCGGGGGGCTGGAGCCGGGCAATGTCCGCTTTTCGCCGGATGGCAAACTTGTTGCCGTGGGTTTTAACGATTCGACCAAAATAAACATTCTTTCCGGCTCTGACCTGAACTACCTATATACCCCGGAGACAGGCCCCATCGGCAAGGGAAGCCTGGCGGCTGTCGGCTGGTCCAAAAACGGCAACACACTCTTTGCAGGTGGTCAAAGGGAAAAAAGCGAGCAATGGCGCTTACTGCAATGGCAGGGGCGCGGGAAGAAAAATTGCCGCCGGATAACCATTCCGCTCTCGGGCAACGTCGTTGCCGTCGATACGGTCGACCGTGGCAAGCTGCTGGTGGCAAGCCGTGATCCAGCCTTTGGCCTTGCCGGTCGTCATGGGAAATTATCCTGGCTGCACCGTTCAGTTAGCGCCGATTTCATGGGTCGGCCCAATGGGTTGCGCATCTCGGGTGATGGCAGCACTATTTTGCTGACGACAAATTCTCCTTTCGGTAAAAAATCATTCACCTTTACGCTCACTGACAAGGGCGCCGTCCTGAAGACCGGGTCATCTTCCGTCCATGGCCTGCATCAACCCCTGACCCGGCGGGAAGAACTGGTCATTGCCGACTGGCAGTTTCGTAATTACCGGCATTACGAGGTGCCCACTGTCAACGGCAAACCGCTGGCCCTGGAAAAATTTGAATCATCCATGTCCGTGGCCCTGCAGCCAACCGGCAACGGTTTTGTGCTGGGAACAGACAGGTATCTGCGCGCCTATGATTCACAAGGGGCGCTGCGCTGGCGACAGCCGGTGCAAAACGCCTGGGCCGTCAATGTTGCCGCAAATACCGTAGTGGCCGCGCTTCAGGATGGCACGGTTCGCTGGTTCAGGCTGGACAATGGCCGGGAAATCATGGCACTGTTCATGGAAAACAATGGGCGAGAATGGGTCGTCTGGACGCCGGGTGGTTTTTTTGATCATTCTCCAGGCGGCGAAAAACTGGTCGGCTTTCAGGTTAACAGGGGCTGGGATAAGGTGCCTGATTTTATCACCATCGAGCAGATGTATAACTCCCTGTACCGGCCGGACATCTTTGTCAGTGGTTTTCTCGGCAATGATCAGGAATATGTGGCGGCCACCCGCAAGGTGAACGTGAAAAAGGTGATCAACAAAGGAATGCCGCCCAGGGTCACGCTGACCTTGAAAACGAAAAGGACAAAAGCGGAAACCATCAGGATCAAAGTGCGCATTGAACCCGGAACCGGCGGCATTGGCCGGGTAGTGTACCGGGTCAATGGGGTTACCCGGCTTGAGGATACGGCAGCAACAGGAAGAAAAAGGCTGGACCTGGAAAAGACATTGCCCCTGGAACCGGGAAAAAACAGTATCGAGGTGACTGCCTATAACAGGAGCAATGAAATTGAATCCGAACCGGCCAAAGCAACGATTTTCCGCCAAACCATCACCAGGACAAAAAAACGCAAGCCTTCCTTGTTTGTTCTGGCCATCGGGGTTTCCAAATACCGCGATCATGCCTTGGAACTTCGTTATCCCGTCGATGACGCCAGGGCCTTTACCGAGACCCTGCGTCGGCATGGGAAAAAACTTTTTGCCGATATTACGGTGGAATCATTATTTGATAGCGAGGTAACAAAAGAAAAAATACAACAGGCCTTTGACCGGCTGCAAGGCCAAATGCACCCGGACGATGTCTTTGTCCTCTATGTTGCCGGGCATGGACTTGCCGTGGATGGAAACTACTATTTTGTTCCCTGGAACCTGATCTATAAGAACGAGCAATCCGTGATTAAGCAGGGAATATCCAGGCAGGATCTGCTCCGCTTTTTAAGCACGGTTACCGCCAATAAATCCGTGATTCTGCTGGACACCTGCAACGCAGGGGCATTTTCAGGGGTTGTCAGCCGGGGGCTTGGCGAAAAAGCGGCGATCAGCAAACTGGTCCGGGCCACCGGCCGGGCCGTTATCATGGCCTCGACCGATAAACAGGCCGCCTACGAGGGGTATAAGGGACACGGCGTCTTCACCTGGACCCTGATCGAGGCCCTCCATGGCCGGGCCGATACAACCGGCAACAGGGACGGCATTACTTCCATCAACGAGCTGGCGGAATTTGTCATGGAAGAGGTACCGAAAATCACCATGAAAAAATGGAAGTATGAGCAGTTTCCCCTCCAGGACCTGACCGGCAGGTCATTTCCGTTGGGGGTGGTGCGGTGAGTGACGAATCCTGAAAGAGAGGAATATGGTGAAGTTATTTGCAGTCAGCAAAAGATGGCCGTGGGTATTGGCAGTGGTAATGATGGGCCTGTCTACATTAACCGGCTGTGCCAAAACGAAAATACTGAGCAAGGCAGAAGATATACACGTTTATGATGACAGTAATGTGGTATTTCTTGGCTATGATATATACATTCCTGATTCACGAATACAGGGAATGTATTTTATATGTAAGGACGAATCACCAAGGGGTGAACAAAAACCATTTGCATGTTTTCCAATAAAAACAGTAATGGGAAAAACACGATATAAAGGATCTGCGTTATATAAGATGCAATTTGGCAAATACAAGATCACACAACTTGAATATGTCATAAAAACAGGAACAAAAAGAACCACGTATACAACCTATAAAGGTGGAATATATCAAAGTTCTTATACTATAGATTCAGACGTAGACATAACATGCCATATGTATCCAAGTTTTTATAAATATTTTACAGTTTCGCCAGAAAATTCTCCATACATAGGTCATTATATAATTTACGGTAAATATTCCGGCAATAACTGTGCTCCGGCAGAGCATTCTACTGTAATTTATAACTTTGGAGAAGATGTCAAAAGTCTTAGAAACAAAAAACTTCAAAAAGCAGCAAGAGGACATATAGATTTCTTAAATTCCTGAATCAGTGACGGTAAGAACGATAATGCTCTTATGCGGGCCGTATCGCTCATTTTTTGTTCACCCGATATAGAGAGCCACTTTTGCGCAACCACAGTGTGGCGCATGGTGGACTTGATCTTTGAAAATCTGACGAAAATCGCGTTATAAAGGCGCACCTCTCCTGTTGTTTGGCCTTTTTAC
>WFZC01000213.1 GCA_015489765.1 Desulfobulbaceae bacterium | reverse complement strand
GGGAGAATAGACCAGCAGGGCAATGGCGAAAAAGAACAGCCCGTAGCCTGCCGCTTTGGCGAAAGAGGGCCGCGGCGCCGAACGTGAATAGAGAAAGGGGGTAAAAAGAGTAAGCAGAAAAAAGGTAATCAGGCCGTTATACTTGGTGCCGGCGGCAAGACCGCAACAGACGGCCGCCAGGAAAAGATATTTGAGTTGATTTCCTTTTTCAAGCCACTTGAACAGGAGCAGCAGCGAGGCCGTTGAAAAAAAAATCAATCCCAGGTCCACATAAACGGTAATTGACAACTTGACAATAACCGGAATGGACAGGAAAAAAAGGCCTCCGAGCAGCCCGCAGATTGTATTGATCCGCCTCTTCAGGTAAAAGTAAATGAGCACGGCCGTGGCGAGAGCAAAAAGAAAATGGATGTACTTGGGGATAATATCGTTGCCCAGGGCCAGGGGGATCATGTAGAGCAGGTCAAGATTCATCGGGAAATAGGAAAAATCCAAAGACGGAATCTCATAAATTCCGCCATGGAGCAGGTAGAGCTTGGGTACTTCCAGGTGTTGAACGAGGGCATCCCGGCTCACCGGGGGGACCGAGGCCATGAGAACCACGACCAGGATCATTCCCGCCAGCAGCAACAGGAGCAGCCAGAGGAAAACGGGCTGGAGATCACGGGACGGACGCCATGATTGATTGCGTTTTATTCGCGGCGGCATAAGCTTGATGGCCTCGTAAAAAGTCGTTTTATTTGTCATTCCCGCGTAGGTGGGGATCCATAATCCATCAATATCACTGGATTCCCGCCTACGCGGGAATGACGTTGTAGTACGGATTCAGGCTTTTTACGAATCCACCAAACTTGATATATAACCATCCAGGAACAAGCGAGAAAGACCGGCGCTCTATGCAATCCAACATCACCAGGAAAGACATTCTTCTCATATTCGCCTTAATAGCAGCGGTCATCGCCGTCTACTCGAACACGCTGAATGCTTCATGGCATCTTGATGACGTGCGTATTACCAAGTTTACCGAGTTGCATCTTCATACTCTCAACTGGAAAGGAATAAGCAAGGCCCTTTATGCCGATGCCGATCATCCGGACAGGCTGACCAGGCCGGTTACCAATCTCAGCCTGGCCCTGACCTACTATTTTGCCGGCCTGGATATAAGATGGTACCATATCGGCAATATTCTTATCCATTGTTTTGCCACGATTTTTCTTTATTTATTTATTTACAACACCCTCAAGGTCGTATGCGGAAAAAGGCATAACCAGGACAACCTCCAGCTTATTGCCTGGGGGGCGACTCTGCTATGGGCAATCAATCCCGTGCAGATCCAGGCGGTTACCTACATTATCCAGCGTGCGACCAGCCTGGCCGGCATGTTCTACATCATCGGCATGTACTGTTATCTTAAAGCACGGTTGAGTAACGGGAGATATCGACAAACCGTTTTTTTTCTTCTGGCCCTGGCCGCAGCCATCCTGGCATTCGGCGCCAAGAAGAATGCCGTCATGCTGCCGGCGGCCCTGCTGCTCTATGAACTCTTTGTCCTGCAGGAGAATTTCCTGCAAAACCCGGCCGCCCGGAAACGAACTGCGGCCGGGTTTGTTTTTCTGCTGGCCGCCACAGTGCTCATCGCTTATTTTTCGCTGGATTTCTCCTGGATTCTCCAAGGCTATAAAGATCGCCCGTTTACCCTGCAGCAAAGGTTGCTGACCGAACCCCGGATCATTATTTTTTACCTGTCTCTTCTCTTCTACCCGGTGCCGACGCGTCTCTGCATTGAACACCATATAACCTTGTCCACCTCCCTGGTCTCTCCCCTGACCACCCTTTTATCCATCATGCTGATTTTGTTCATTCTCTTCGCCTGCCTGCGCTACTGGCGGCGCTGGCCGTTCCTGGCATACTGTGTCATTTTTTTCTTTCTCAACCAGATCGTCGAATCAACATTTATTCCACTGGAATTAATTTTTGAACACCGGAATTATATTCCCTCAATGCTGTTTTTCGTACCTGTTGCCTACGGGGCGGCGGAATTGATCACCCGGTATAAAAATGAAAAAACAATGCAGACCATTTTAACCGGTTCTGTTTGTTTGTATATTATCGGCATCGGCTCTGCCGCCTTTATCAGGAATCTCGCCTGGAAAAATGAATATACCCTGAACCTGGACGCGGTCCGAAAGAATCCACATCTCTGCCGTCCCCGGCAAAATCTGAGCTCTTATTACATCGATCAAAAAATGTATAAGCAGGCGGAGGCCGAGTTACTGGCCGCCTTGAAGTGCCCGACCGCCAACAGGGACAACGAGCAGTACGTGACATATCACAATCTCGGCGTAATTTATTTCGCTTTAGACCGGTATGCCGATGCCGCCCAAAGTTATCTGGAATCGCTCCGCCTGGAGAAAAACAACAGTGCCGCCATGGCCGGCCTGTCCTCCGCCTATTATCGACTGGGCAAGAGGCGGCAGGCTGACTTGTTTTTCAAGCTTGCGCAGAAAGCAGGAAGTTTAACCCCTTCTCTTTACCTGAGCCGGGGGGTATTCTATTTACAAGCAGGTGAGTTGCGGAAAGCCCGGGCCTGTTTTACAAAAGTGCGGACCGGAGACCTGGCGCAGCGGGCCATACTCTACATGGGGATAACCTGGATGCGGCAAAAACAATATGGCCGCGCACTGGAGGCTTTTGAAAAGGCAATGCAAATGGACCCGATGGACATCCGCGTCCGCTTGCACCTGGCGGCCCTGTTGTTGAAAACCAATAAACAAGCTGCGGCTGAAAACGTCCTCGGGAAAGCGATTGAGGCCATGATAACCGACCATTTTTATACCAAGATACAGACTTGGCTGCAAAACGATACCGATG
>WFZC01000212.1 GCA_015489765.1 Desulfobulbaceae bacterium | reverse complement strand
GAACTCATCTTTTACTCTCTGAACAGCCGCGGCCGATAAACCCTGCAGCACATGCCTGTTTTTCGCTAGGTAACCCAACCGGTTCCGAAAATTATTGATTATCGCGTTCCGATCACCTATTGGTACCTTGAAGCCTACCGAAGAATCAACCAGTTCACCCGGACCGCCGTAGTCGACCACAACGGGTACGACTCCCAGGGCCATTGCCTCCAGCACCACCCCGCCACCGAACTCCCGGATGCTGGGAAAGGCAAGAACTTCCGACTGCCCTAAGATGGCCTGTAATTCTTCATGATTAATCCAGCCATGGATGGTGACGGATCCTGCCAGATCATGTTGGGCAATCATCTCTTGCAGACGCGGCATAAGCGGGCCATCTCCAATCAGATCAAGATGGATTTTTCCTTCTTTGGCCAATGGCAGCACCGACTCAAGAAGCATGTCCGGGCCTTTGTAGGGGACCAGGCGGCCGACAAAAGAAAGCCGTAAACGTGAGCCAGGCTCACGATTCCTGCACTGCAGGGAAAATCTCTCGGGATCAATTCCATTTTCAGGAAGGTACTGGCACTTGTCATGGTATTTCCCGGGGATCTGTGACAGGGTGTATCTTGATCCGACAAGAATTCCGGTAGCGTTCCTCAACGTGGACCGATACCCCGGCAATAACCTGTACGCCCCCCTCACATACGACAGCCACTCCTTTTCCTGCCGGCGGGCCGCGTCAAATGCCTTGGGCCATGGCACGCCGCCATTCAGCGGACCCAGCACAAAGGGTGTGCCGACCCTCCTGCATTTTCCGGCGAGCAAACTGGGAGTTGTCGGGCTGAGAGGAGTTATCCTGTGCACGACATCATATTTTCCACCCCATACATCCCGGGCAAAAAAACGCCATACCAAGTGTTCAAAATAATAATACCCCAAGGTGGCGATCGCGAGCGCGGTGGTCCATCCCTTGCCCTCACCCCCTCTCAACCTTGTTGATATTTTCCATAGAGGACGGGCAACGGCTTCGGTATCGATCGTGGTAAAATCAATCCCTTCCCGATATCCGCGCGCCTGAATGGCCTCCCGGTTCCGCACCTGCGTGACCAGGTGCACATCAGCCACATCCCGCAAGGCATGAACAAACGACCACCCGACAAGGGGAACACTTGTCCAGTCGGGGTTGGCAGCTTCCGCTATGGCCAGGACCTTGAATTTCCTGTCGGTGTCCATTATATCTCCATACAGTTTCGCGCCCCGTCAATCTCCAGGCAACGGCCGCCAGTACGGTTCCCTTTCCGCTTCCAGCCGTTTCGTGGCCCGGGCCTTCCCCCGCAGCAGGCAGCTCCACTGGTAACGCCGAATAAAGGAGCGCAGACGGGGATCGTCCAGCCGTGGTTCCCGCTTGACCATGCTCCTGAGATATCCCCACCACATGGCGGCGCCTCCGATCATATACGGCTGTCTTGTCATCCGGTAGAGGGCGGAAACAGTCATGTAGATCAAACCGGTTCCCATGAAATACTGGCCATATCCGTGTCGCATCCTGCCGGCAACTATATTTTTCTGGCTGGAGCCCATGGGGCGCAGATGGATAAACCGAAGTTCAGGCTCGTCCCAGCTACTCGCTTTCCAGCCCAGCATCCGGCAACGATGCCCGTCAATACCGTCCCACATCACTTGGCGAACAAACCCTCCTATCTGTTTAAAGCAGTCAACACGGTAGAACTTGGTCATACCAACAGAATTCTCATCCCCACAGCCTTCGCTGACCAGTTTACCAGATTGGGGAGAGACAAAATATGGCTTCCCGCTGCAGGTGCCCAGCCTGGGGTCCGCCTCCGTGCGCAGGATCAGTTCTTCAAAATACCGGGACGGCAGATCAAGATCCAAGTCAAGCTTGCAGAGATACGGGAACCTGTCTTTCGGCACCATCTCGTACCCCGCATAAAAGGCATCGATAACCCCGGGCCCCACACTGCGATGGCCACGATTCTCTCTGGTCACGATGGAGATATAGCTGTGGCGGGCGGCATATTCAGCCAGAATGGCGGGGGTGTCATCGGTGGAGCCGTCATCGACAATGACCCACAGGGCCGGAGGAAGGGTCTGGGTGATGACACTGTCCAGGGTCTGCCGCATATACGCCGCCTCGTTACGGCAGGGGGAGATAATGACATACTGTCGCTCTTTCATCAGGGTTTCATGTCCTCTGTTCACAGGGTGTTCACTTGTATTCAATAATCACCGGCAACTGACCTGTTGCGGACTGCCAGATAAATCTCACCTGTCCCTGCCATTGCGGCCATTTTTCCACCACCGACAGCAGGGCGATCACGCCCCTGGTTTTCCCGTCCAGCCCCCTGCCGGCAAGACGAAAAAAGGCCCGGGCCACCTGCACAGGGTACAGGGCCGACAGGAGAGACCAAACCGGAGAGATCAGGCACGACAGCAATATGGCGGCAACGGGAAGGACCGCCCCCCAGAACCATATACGGGCGCACTCCCTGACCCGGAACCGTTCCGGCTCCAGGCCATGCAAGCGACAACAGTGCGCATACGCGTACCCGCCCCGCACAGCCCGGCGCCACCACTGGGAAAAGCGGGTCATGTCGGCGTCATGCAGGGCCATCACCTGGTCGATACGGTAAATGACCCAACCCTGCTGCCTGAGACGATAACAGAATTCCGGCTCTTCACCCGCGACAACGGAAGGATTAAACCCTCCCAACTCCTGGAAAACTGGGACCCGAACCATAAAGATTCCTCCGCAACCGGCCACCCGTCCTGCCGCAGTCTGCCACTCCAGGTCACAGATCCTGTTGTAGACAGACTTTTCAGGCCAATGCTCTCGCACACGGCCTGCCACAATTGCGGCTTCAGAGTGCTGCTCGAGAAAGGCATGGCCCTTTTCCAGCCATCCCCCCGCAAGTTCGCAGTCCCCATCAAGGAACTGGACAAACCGTGTACCGGGAAACGACCGGCACACGTGAAGAAACCCTGCGTTTCTTGCCCTGCCGGCGCTGAAAGGTATTGACATGTCCAACTCAACGACCTCTATACCCAAGGATCCCGCAAAAGCGACACTGTTGTCCGTGGAGCCAGAGTCCACGTAAACCACTCTGTCGCTCTGTTGGGTCACGGTCTTCAGGCACCGCTCGAGGCGGCGACCTTCATTGCGGCCAATCACCACCACCGCGACCTCACTTCCCGGCCCGTTCACATCCGCCCTCCCCGCATGAATATGGAATGGCGGAAAAAATCAGCGAGAAAATGCGCCGGATCATGGTCTTCCTTACGCTGGATGCGACGCCGTATCCTCCACATCAGGTACCCGCTCATCATGGCGATGTCCGCCCAAAAAAGATAGAATCGCCCATGATGTTTCAAGAAATAGCGGCGCCGGGATTCAAACCAGTAGCCGGGACGACGCTTTCTGTCTTTCCCCACTCCCGGCGTGGCCCCCCCTTCCAGGTGAACGACCCGGCTCTCCGGCACATAGCAGCATTGCCATCCCCGGGCCCAGGCTCGTCGGCAATAATCGGTTTCCTCGAAATACATGAAAAACTCTTCATCGAGGGACCCGACTGATTCAAAAAGCACACGGCGAATCATCAACGAGGCGCCGGACACCCAGTTGACCGGGCATGGGGTATCCGGCACAGAAGAAATCGGGACACACCATGGCTGCAACAGACGAAACATTATATCCATGCGTATACCATAGAGAAATTCCCCGATAATGCTGTGCCAGCGGAATGCTGAGACAAGGACCCTACCGTCAGGGTCCTCGAGCCGACTGCCGACAAGACCGACCCGGGCATTCAAGTCAAAGAAACGAACCAGGGAGGATAAAGCGCCTGGAAGGACAAGGGTATCGGGATTCAGCAGCCAGATATAGTCGGGGCCGTCGCTGGACCGCAACACCTGTTTGATGGCCCGGTTATTGCCGTAAGCAAAGCCACCGTTCCGGGGCAGGGGCAACACCTTGACCCAGTCACGCCACTGCATCTTTTCGACAAATTCACACAACAGGGCAACGGATTCGTCCTGCGAGTGGTTGTCTGCCACGACAACAGAAAAGTCACGGAAATCTGAACGCTCTTTATGCAGGGAGGCCAGACAGTCCATGACCATTGATGCTGAACGATAATTAACAATGACAACCAGTACTCTGCACATACTGCCCACGTGAATCCCTTCCTACCTGAACGACAAGAACATACCGGTTGCGTCAGTCAACATCATACCAGAAATTCCCGAGATAGGCGCAAACCTTGTAGTAGCGTCAAATCGGGACAGCTGGTTTCGTAAACTTTTGGCTCTTCGACGTTTCATGTGGATTTCAGGATATCCTGCACCGGTGAAGCCAAGAGGTAAATCATACTGATGAACGTCTCGTCTTGTCGGAATCCTCGTGCTCTTGCTTTCGCTGCCTGGAATATACCGTTCAGCGCCTCAATGCGGGCGTTACTG
>WFZC01000211.1 GCA_015489765.1 Desulfobulbaceae bacterium | reverse complement strand
GCCAAGGCGCTGATATCGGGCCAGCCCTTGCCTGCTACTCCAGGATATTTTTGTCAGGCTTGGATTTGTGTTGACTATGCAGCTTCAACTTCGGACCAGACTCTTTCCCATTTCTCCGGTGAAGAAGGGGCGTCAAACTGATACAAATCCTTGATACTATCTGTTTGGTTGAGGAAAAGGGTCCGTACATAACGTTCCGGGAGCATGTCACGGACATCAACGGTTGGCGCCCAGCCAATTTCCTTGGCCACGTAGACCATGTTTTCTTTTTTAAGGCGGAAGTTGATCCATTTGTGACAAAGCTCAAGTTTTTCACTGTCCTTGACGCCTGCAGTGATTCCCCAGGTATCCACCCATCCAAGTCCGCCTTCTTTTGGTTTGAGAACATGGGCAAAGTTGAGTTTGCTTTTACCGTCCAGGCGATCAAACTCGATCCTTCTGTAGATGCCGGACCATTCAGGTGATGCCCAGACTACCTGGGCCCGGAAGAGTCGTTCCAGGGTATCTTCATCGTTCCACCGGGTTACCAGCAGAGGTTTTTGCTGGATAAGCAATTTCTTGCATTCGGCAAGTTCGGCATCTGTAAGAACATAAGGGTTGAAGGGCTTGCCGTCAGGCCGTGGTTTGTTGATTGTTCCCATACGGTAACAGACAAGAATCCCGGCCAGGGCAATATTTTCTTCAAAACGGGCGCTTGTTGAAAGGTGGCCTTTAAATTTCGGATTGAAAAGGCAGTAGATGGTTTCGGCATCTTCTTTGGCAATTTTATCCTTATTATAGGAAAATCCATATCCGCCCCAACAATTGGGCGCGGCAACCATATTGGTTCCGTTTTCTTCTTTGAGCAGGTTATAGTTCGGTGGCAGAAAAGAGGGAAAGCATTCCTTGATGTTGGGCAATTTTGTATAATTAGTCGGCTGACTCAGCCCCTGTTTGAAATAGAGGCGTGGCCAGAAACCATCGGCCATGAACAGGTCAAAATCTTTGGTGCCGCCTGCGCGCAGTTTGTTGTAGCATTCTGAATTGCCATCAAAAAAACCAGCGCTTACCTTGCAGTTGTATTTTTTTTCAAACTCTGATGTCAGTTTCTTGACATTGTAATGTTCCCAACCCAGCCAGCGCAGTTCAAGTTGTGCGGAATGTGATGTCCTGACCCATGGGCCGACACTGGCGGTGGCCAAAACAGCCGCCCCGAGAGCACCTTTTTTTAAGACTGTGCGCCGGGTCATCGTTGTTTCGGTTGCCGGTGTGTTTTTCTGACTGTCGGATTTTTGATTTGTTGTCTTACTCATGTAGTTGTCCTCCATCAAATAGGTGGGTGGGAAAAAGGGGGCAATTGCTCAGGGGCGTCGGAGAAAAACTATCCTAAGCCGTTTGTCTTACACACTGTTTTTACGTTGTGGGAAAGGGCACATACCAAAAAAATGGACTCCCTCTTTCATTGCAATCAGAAGTAAAGTTCGGAGAATTGCAGGATAATTATTCTTTCATCACCAATTATAAAAAACGGTTATGATCGACGTTATTCAATGAGGCAATCAACTATCCTCATACACTTTTCGAATATCTTAATGCACTGCACTGACGGTTTGTGGCCTTTTTTCCGTCCCACTTAAATGAAGGTCATCATGGAAGGACAGACAAAGCTAACCACCGGCGCTATCAAGATCTTTGGCTATCCGTTTTGCCGCTGTCTTTCCGTTCTGCCAACATTTCCCGGCAACTTTCACTGGCTGATGGACCAGATTGCCGGCGGCAAAGTAGATAGGATTGGAACAGCGGCCATACCGGTCGGTCAGAGGGCGACCGCTGTTCTTCTCAATGGTTAGGCCGCCAAGTCGGGCAAGGATGGATTCAGGGGTAAAGCAACCGGTCACAAGCACGCCGTCGCAGGAGAAATCACATTGTTGACCATGTTGATCAACAACACGGACGCCTTCAATTCGAGCCTTGCCGTAAATCGTTATATTGCTGCAGCCGGTCAACAGTGGCACCCCGAAATAATGGCTGGCATAAAAAACAGGCCAGGCAACTGCGGGCCTGGACCGTTCATCAATCATGGCCACCGGTTGAATACCCGCCTTCTTGCAGGTCCACAGGGCTGAAAAACTGACGATTTCCGTGCCGATGACAAGCGGCCGGTAAAACGGAACCATCTGTTTCAGGTATACCATGGACTGGAGAGCGCCGGTGGTATATATGCCAAGGGCGCGGTCGCCGGAAATAAAGCGGGCGGAGCGGGGCGTTTCCCTGGTGCCGGTTGCCAGCAGAACGCGCTTTGCCGACAACTTGCCTCTGCCCTGAGGACAAACATAGTCAAGGGTCCCGTCAGGGCCAAGGGAGGTAACCGATGTTCTGAGAGAAAGGGGGATGCCGGCCCTGTGAACCTCCTCGACATTGCGTTGTGCGTATTGGGGACCGGTCATGATCTTTGTGTATTCACGCAGGCCAAAGGGACGGTGGCCGCAGTGGCGGGGAACTCCACCGCCGGTTGTTTCCCTGTCCAGGATAATGATGTCGTTGACACCGGCTTTTTTCAGGGCAAGCGCTGCCCCGATTCCGGCTGGACCCGCCCCGATGATGGCCACGTCACACTGTTTTCTTTTGCGGATATCATTCATGGCTTATTTTCCGGGCAAGCGGTTCCTGAAATTTTCCTGCCGTCAGCTCGGCAAGGCGGGCCGAGCAGTAAAATCCCTGGCATCTGCCCATGGTAACGCGGGTTCGTCGTTTCAGACCGGCCAGGCTCCCTGCCGGCAGTTTCCCCTCCAGAGCGGCCTGTATTTCCCGCTGGGTTACCATTTCACAATGGCAGACTATTTCTCCGTAACCGGGAGTGTGGTAATCCCTGGGCAGGTGTTCGGCAAGGTTGGGAACCTGCGGAACAACAGGGTTGGCAAGAGGAATAAAATCCGCGCCCTGGTCGGCCAGCAGAGTATGCACATGCCGGGCGATACCAAGGGCCGCCGTCAGGCCGGTGGAGCGGATACCGCCCAGGGTGATCCAGTTACGGTCACCATCTTGACGGATACGGTATTCCGGTCGTTCCGTGGCGGGCCGAATACCGGCGTAGGTTGCGGTAACAGGCATTTCGGCCAGGGCCGGGAGCATTTTTCTGCCCTTGTCGGCAAGCATGGTCAATGTTTTTTTATCCGTTGATGCGTCATCCCGCCCGTCCTGTTCTTCGGCGGTTGGCCCGACCATCATGTTGCCGAAAATGGTAGGAAACAGAACAATTCCCTTGGTACGTTTTGACGGGACAGGAAGGATTACGGAGTTGATCAGCCTGCCGGCGGCCTTGTCAAAGACAACAAACTGTCCCTTGCGCGGTTTGATGGTAAAGTCGCTTGCGCCAAGCACGTCTTTATCGACAAAATCACCATAAAGACCGGCGCAATTAATGACATATGTCGCCCGCACCAGGCCGCGACCGGTCTTGAGAAGCCAGTGGCTTCCGTCAAACTCACCCCCTGTGACTTCGGCATTAAACACTGCCTGGCCCCCGTTTTCGACAGCCTGGAGAAGATATGCCAGGGGGGCGGACCAGGGATCGATGACAAATTCGCGTGGAATGTGAATCGCGGCCCGGACAGAGTGGTCAAGATTTGGTTCCAGTTCGAGGATTTGTTGGCGCGTCAACAAACGAAGATCAGGGACCTTGTTCAGCAGGCCTTTTTCCAGCACTCCGGCAAGGCGCTGTTCTTCCTCCCGGGTCCAGGCAACGACCATGGCGCCGGTTTTCAGCAGCGGCAGTCCCAGGCTTTCATGAATTTCCAGATACTCCTTATGCCCTGCCTGCACGCATTCCCATTCAAGGGAACCGGGGGGGGCATCAAAACCGGTGTGGAGAATGGCGCTGTTACCCTTGCTGGCGCCATCAAGAATGTCCGGCGCTTTTTCAAGGAGAACAATGGAGGCGCCTTCAAGGGTAAGGCGGCGGGCCACGGCACAGCCAACAACGCCGCCACCGATTATTGCCACGTCACCGGAGGCGATGATTGATCCCTGGCCAGCCGATGGGGCAGGATTGTTTGCATTGGTTTTCATGCCCAATCGTTAATATGAAATGACCGAATGGTCAATATGAAAATGCACGGTGCAGGCGTTCCGACGCAACTGGATAAAAAGAGTGGTTTGGGATAGCGGGAAAATTTAGGAGAGAGAGTCCCGGCCGGCGCTGAAAATCCTGATGCCGGCCTCGGTAAGTCTGTGGCGAAGGGGGGCGGATGGTGGCTGGTCACAGACCAGGTTGGTTATCCTGTCCAGTTCGCAAACCTTGAACGAGGCAATTCTGCCAAATTTTGAACTGTCGGCAAGGACAGTTACCGATTCCGCCTGTTCGACCATGGCCCGGGCAATCTGGGCCTCGTTAATGTTGAAATCCATAATACCGGTTCTGTCATCGAGGGCTCCAATGGTCAGGATGGCATGATGGGCGCGGAAGGAACGAATCTGGGCGATGGCCATGCTGCCTATGGTCTGCCGGTTATCGCCGTTGAATTCACCGCCGAGAAGAAAAACCTGGGTGGATCCGGCTGCCGTGCTTGCAATTCTGGCAATTTCCGCTGAATTGGTGACAATGGTCAGGTTTGGTGTTTCCGCCAGTTTTTCGGCAAAGTAGAGGGTAGTTGAACCGGTGTCAATAAAGAGAGTTTCACCTGGGGTGATCAGACGGACAGCCGTGGAGGCAATGCCGACCTTGGCCGGAACATTCTCGGCCATTCGTTCCTGAAAACGGCCCTCACCCTTGATTCCGGGAAGTTCGGCGCCGCCATGAAATTTTCTGATCTTCCCTGTGCGGGCAAGTTTGGTGAGATCCCGCCGGATGGTTTCTCTGGAAATATGGAGATGATGGGCCAGGTCTTCAACGTGGACACGTTTTTGTTCGCGGACGATCCGTAAAATTTCATCTCTGCGATTAACAGGGTTCATGATGGCCTTTGGTTGAGTTGGTCCACAGGGGAAATGTATTTTTCCATGATGCAGGCCCTGTATCTGTCCCCGTGGTTTCCTGTCTGTGGACTTCTGCTTCCTGATTACCACCAGAGATCAGCAAAGCCGTATCCCTTGTTTCCGAGGATTGATGGTAATTAGATTCTACTTTATATTTCACAGAGTTGTCAAGCGAGGTCGAAAAAGTCCACAGAGCCGGCCCCTGTTTTTCCATGGCTGGAGATAGGGGTAGATCACCGGTTTTGGCAGTCCTCTTTGTGTTATGGTTGTGTTTGGTCATGTTAGGACTGTGTTAGAAAAACAAATACAGCATGTTAATGCTTGTTTGGTCATTTTTTTCATGGTAATGATCATTTTATGTTGGCCGGCAGGATAGCAGACACGGCTTTTCAGGGAACTGTAAACGAGAATTTCTGTTTGCTTGTTCGGCATTCAGGAAATTGTGACTTGTTCCTGTCGTTTCTCAGGTAACCAAAAAAGGAGGCATAAAAAAATGAAAAATGGACTGTTGAAGGGATGTCTTTGGTCGTTGACGGCGCTTGCCGCCTGTGCATGTATCGCAACCGTACCATCAGCCCATGCCAGGGACCTGACCATTGTTGGTTGGGGAGGGACTACCCAGGCGGCGCATAAGGTCGCCTATTTTGATCCCTTTGTCAAAGAAACCGGAATCAAGATTGTCGAAGATTCCTGGAGCGGTGAAATGGCCAAGATTCGGGGAATGGTGGAAACCGGCGATATAACCTGGGACGTTGTCCAGGTGGAGGCGCCGGAAATGTACCAGGGATGCGAAGAGGGACTGTTTGAACAACTGGACTGGTCAAAGATTACTGACAAAAAAAATCTGGTTGACGGCGCCGCCGCTGACTGCGGGGCAGGTATTTTGATCTGGTCAACGGTGTTTTCCTATGATGCCGATGTGATAAAAAATGGTCCCAAGACCTGGGCGGAATTCTGGGATGTGAAAAAATGGCCGGGTAAACGGGGTATGCGCCGGGGCGCCAAGATGACCCTTGAAATTGCCCTGCTTGCCGATGGAGTTCCCCGCAAGGATGTCTACAAGGTACTTGCAACCAAGAAGGGTGTTGACAGGGCCTTTAAGAAACTTGATGAACTCAAACCCTATATTGTCTGGTGGAAAGCAGGGGCAGAGCCGCAGCAGCGACTGGCTGCCGGCGATGTTGTGATGAGCATGGCCTACAACGCCTGGGTCACCCGGATCAACAAGGAAGAAAAACGTAACTTTGCCATTATCTGGGACGGTAATCTCTATTCCATGGATTTCTGGACCATTGTCAAGGGGTCGCCCAATGTTGACAAGGCGTTGAAGTTCATTGCCTTTTCCATGCGTCCTGACCGGCAGGCCGTTTTTTTCAACAAGATTGCCTATGGCTGGACAGCCAAGGGAACAGGGAAGTACATCGACAAGAATATGCTTCCCCTGCTGCCCACTGCCGAGGGTCATCTTGACAATGCCCTGTTGACCAATGTCGAGTTCTGGCTTGACAATGGAGAGAGCCTGGAGCAGCGTTTCCAGGCCTGGGTGGCAAAATAGGGGAGATGTATCCTGGTGGCGCTCTGCAGCTTGTCTTTGCAGGAGATGATCGGTTTTATGCAGGGCGCCGGAGTAGTGGTCTCCGCTGTTTTTTACCTTTTATATAACCACAGGGGAATTTCATGGCCTTGCAAGATGTAGCCGATAAAAGTCTGCATGACAAGTTACGCCGGGCTGAACGGCGAAAAAAGATCGAGGCGGTTTCTCTTATCGGGCCGCT
Organism: Desulfobulbaceae bacterium; assembly: GCA_015489765.1. Classification (GTDB taxonomy): domain Bacteria; phylum Desulfobacterota; class Desulfobulbia; order Desulfobulbales; family Desulfobulbaceae; genus DRLX01. The sequence continues at coordinate 23,007 of WFZC01000211.1, read as the reverse complement.
GTTGCTGCTCATGGTGATATTTTATTTTATCCCCATCGGTATGATGCTGTACCGAAGTATAGATAATTCCCAGATGCGGGAAATTCTCCCTGAAACGGCAAAAGCGCTTGCCCATTGGAATGGTCAGGGCCTGCCCGATGAATCCGCCTATGCAGCCGTTGTCGCGGACATGAAAGTGGCCTATCCCGCCCGTACCCTGGCCGGGGCCGGACGCAGGCTGAATTTCGACAAGGTCGGTTTCTATTCCCTGTTGTTGAAAACCGGTCGTAAACTGAAAAAAATCGGAGGTCCTCCCTACAAGGAAAAACTCATCGAAATTGACAGCAAATGGGGTGATCCGAAGTACTGGACAGTAATGAAGCGGGGGTTGAAAAACATTACCCTCATCTATCTCCTGCGGGCCGTGGATCTTCGATACGATGATACCAACAGTATTGTCGGCGTCCCGGAAGAACAGGCCATTTACAAATCCATTATTCAGCGGACGGTCTACATCAGTCTTTCAGTCACCATACTCTGCCTGCTGATAGGCTATCCCCTGGCCTACTTTATGGCCACCAGTTCGGCCTCGGTGAGAAATCTCCTCATGATTGGACTACTGCTTGTGTTCTGGACATCGCTGCTTGTACGGACGCTCTCCTGGATACTGGTTCTGCAAGACAAGGGTGTTGTCAATTCCTTTCTCCTGTCTTTGGGAATTATCTCCCATCCCCTGCCCCTTGTCTTTAACAGGATCGGGGTGTATGTGGCCATGACCCACGTGTTGCTGCCCTTTATGGTGCTGCCGCTCTACAGCGTCATGGCCGGTATCCCCTCCTATTATGTGCGGGCCGCCCGGTCACTCGGCGCCACTCCGATAGCCGCTTTTTTCAAGGTCTACACTCCCATGACCCTGCCCGGCATAGGGGCGGGCTGCCTGATGGTATTTATCCAGGCGCTCGGCTATTATATCACTCCGGCCCTGGTTGGCGGGCCAAAGGACCAGATGGTCAGCTATTTTGTCGCCTTTTTCGTCAATGAACGGGTCAACTGGAGCATGGCCTCGGCGCTTGGAGTTGTCCTGCTCCTGATGACCGGCTCCTTTTACCTGATTTTTGGCAAGCGGGTCAATATTACCAATATGAAACTTGGGTGATCACCATGGCATTACCTGCACACGCAACAACCGGTGAACGTATCTGGTATTATACGTTTCGGGTACTGGTGGCTGTTGTTTTTATCTATCTGATTTTTCCCATTCTGACGATCATCCCGCTTTCCTTCAACAGCGGAGAATTTCTCCACTATCCGCTGCAGGGTGTCAGTCTGCGCTGGTACCATGATGTCATTGCCTCCGGTCAATGGGCTGTGGCGGTCAAAAACAGCCTGATCGTCGGTGTCTGTTCCATGGTGCTGGCCACGGTCCTTGGCACAACAGCGGCAGTGGGGCTCAACCGGGTCAATTTTCCCGGCAAGCAGCTGTTGGTGGCCTTTCTGATCTCACCGATGATGATACCGCTTGTCATCTCTGCCCTGGCCCTGTACCTGTTTTTCGCCAAGATCGGGCTCAACGACACCTATCTTGGTATTATTTTGGCCCATACCATCCTTGGCATGCCCTTTGTCCTGATCACGGTGAGCGCAACCCTGCAGGGCTTTGATTATACCCTGGTCAATGCGGGCGCCAGCCTTGGGGCCGCTCCCCTGCCGGTCTTTTTCAGGATCGTCATGCCGTTGATCCTGCCGGGTATTGTTTCAGGGGCCATGTTTGCCTTTGCCACCTCCCTTGATGAGGTGGTTGTTGTCCTGTTCATAGCCGGTCCTGCCCACAGAACCCTGCCCCTGCAGATGTTTTCCGGTATCAGGGAGCACTTGAGCCCGACAATCCTTGCCGTGGCGACAATGCTCATTGTCTTTGCCGGTCTGCTCATGTTGACCCTTGAGTTTTTACGCAAGCGCAACGAAAAACTCAATGCGCCGGCAAATATCGCAGCTTAGGGGAGTATAACAGGTGCTGATCGCCCATCTCAGTGACCTCCATATTGCCGCTGCCGGGCGCAAGGCGTACGGCAAGGTGGCGACAGATGCTCTCCTGGGTCGATGTGTCAACCATATAAACAATCTCAGGCCGCAACCGGACCTGGTGCTTGTTACCGGTGATATCACCTTCAGCGGTCAGGCCGAGGAAGCGGCCCTGGCCGGTCAGATCCTGGCTGATCTACGCATTCCCTGGTATCTGGTGCCCGGTAACCATGACGACCCGGAAATCCTGAGGCCCCTGCAGCAAGGGTCATTGCGGAACAAGCGGGGCAGGGCGGTTGTTATTCGTGAGGGAAGCAGCGGCTTTGATTATTTCCTGGCCGGCCATCCTGTCCATCTTTTTGGTATGGACAGCAGTTGCCGGGACTCTCCCGGCGGTATGATAACCAGTGACCAGGCCCGCTGGCTGCACAGTCATCTTGTTGAAACCGGTAACAAACCAGCCCTTATCTTTCTCCATCATCCGCCGGTTCGGTGCGGCGTGTTGGAGACTGATGAGGACGGTTTTGAAGGAGTTGATCTGCTTGCAGGGGTGGTTGAACGTTTTTCCAATATTATCCGGGTACTTTGCGGGCATATTCATCTTGCCTCCCATGTCAACTGGCAGGGAACAGTGGTGAGTGCTGCGCCAAGCATGGGGTTGGGACTCTTTCTGGATCTTACCATGCAGCTTCCATCCGCCTTTGTCGTTGAAGATCCGGGGTATTTTCTTCATTACCATACACCGGATGGAAACATGGTTTCCCATCTCGTGCATGTAGGGGCGGAAACCGACGGTCCACACCTGTTTTGAACAGGAATTTGATGGGAGAGAAACCGCCGGTTTGATACATGTCCATTTCACGTAAACTTCACAGGTGAAAAGAACAAATGGAAACACAACAGTACCATGTCAGTTTCAGGGGTGTTCAGAAGAGTTATGACGGGATTCGTCTGGTGGTCAAGGATCTTAATCTGGACATTGAACGAGGCGAGTTTGTTACCATGCTTGGACCTTCCGGATCGGGCAAGACCACCTGTCTGATGATGCTGGCCGGTTTTGAAACCGCAACCCAGGGCGAGATTTATTACAATGGCAAGCCGGTCAACAATATTCCGCCCCATAAACGGGGAATAGGGATGGTGTTTCAGAATTATGCTCTCTTTCCCCACATGACAGTTGGCAAAAACTTGGCCTTTCCCCTCAAGGTGCGCAAACTTGGAAAAGAGGAAATTGATCAGGCGGTTCTTGAGGCCCTGGACATGGTGCAGATGAAGGACTTTGTTGACCGGTATCCCGGCCAGCTCTCAGGCGGACAGAAGCAGCGGGTGGCCCTTGCCAGGGCCCTGGTCTTTAAACCTGAACTTGTGCTGATGGATGAACCTCTTGGCGCCCTTGACAAACAGCTCAGGGAGCAGATGCAGTATGAAATAAAAAATATCCATGAAAAACTGAGGGTAAGTGTTGTTTACGTTACCCATGATCAGTCCGAGGCCCTGACCATGTCAGACCGGATTGCTGTTTTTGAAGACGGGATAATTCAGCAGATAGCCCCGCCCGATGACCTGTATGAACGTCCCGATAACTCTTTTGTCGCCCGCTTTATTGGCGAGAACAATACCCTGCATGGTATGGTCGACACTATTGAGGATGGTGTTGCCAGGGTCACTCTCGATGATGGTCAACAGGTGATGGCCCTTGCCGTCAATGTGGATAAGCCCGGCATCCCGACCCTGCTTTCCATCCGACCGGAACGGGTGGTTATAAATCCGGATGAGGAAAAAATGACCCAGACCGTTGATGGTCATGTTGAACAGTTGATCTACCTCGGAGACCATATCCGCTGCCGGATGACGGTTGCCGGCAACAGTGAGTTTATCGTCAAGATACCAAATGCCGCCGACAGCAGGATGCTCGAAGTTGGGCAGAATATCCGCATCGGCTGGATGACCGATGATTGCCGCGCCCTGGATGCCGATTGACGGGGTTGGCTTTTCGGATTTTTCACGGGCATCAAGCTGGCATTTTACTGATAATAACAGGCTGTCTTGGGATAATTCCGGTAATATCCGATGAAAACAACAAAATACAAAATATTGTACTTATAGTTCTTGACGGGATTAAATTTTTGCTATAAGAAACGCTGTTAAGCACGTTGTATCAATACTGGCAATATTATTTTTTTAACCGTAAGAAAAAGTTTTGAAACAAAGGAGAGAAAAATGAGAAAAGCAAATTGGGGATGGAAGAAGACCCGGGCAATTTTTGCCGCAGTTGTCATCTCATCTGCATGTGTTGGCGCTGCATCCACTGCCATTGCCGGCACCCGTGGCGGTGAGTCCATAGAGGACATGAAGGCCATGATTGAACAGTTGAAACAGACTGTTCAGACCCTGGAGCAGAAAATGGCGGTCATGGAAGAGAATCAGGCCGAAACCAGCAAAACAGTCAAGGAAGTTGCCAGCAAGAAGGCTGCACCAAGCGGTCTGCAATTGCCGTCCAACACCACCATGAAGATATATGGGTATGCCAAGATGGATGCCATCTACACCGATACCGACGGTGGCGGCAAGTATGCTTATACCCCTTCCGCAGTGCCCCTTGACAAGGAGCAAGACAGCCTGGCTGATAATTCCTTTATCATGCATGCCCGCCAGACCCGGCTTGGTTTTGCCACTTCAACCGACACCGACTACGGTAAATTTAATATAAAAATCGAAACCGATTTTTATGGCGCCGGTGGTAATGAGCGTTTCAGCAACTCCTATGGCCTTCGTTTGCGCCGCGCCTATGGTGAGCTGGGCAATCTTCGTATAGGTCAGGACTGGTCAACCTTTATTGATTTGGCAGCGTATACGGACACCATTGATTTTGGCGGCCCTGCCGGCAGCCTCTTTATCCGTCAGGCAATGATTCGCTGGACCCAGCCCTTTTCCGGCGGTTCTGCCATGTTTGCCATCGAGAATCCGGAAAACACCTTCCTGGTCAAGGATGCCGACGGTACCGGCAACCATTCCGTTAACGGTGGTCAAAACGTATTTCCAGATATCATTGCCAGGGTAAATCTTGATCCCGGATTCGGTCATTACTCTCTTGTTGGTATGCTGCGCGATCTGTCCATTGATACCGCTGAGTATGATGACAGCCAGCTCGGTTATGCCTTCAGCGCCAATGCCGTTATTCCAACCTTTGGCAAGGACAGCGTAACCCTGGAATTCAACTACGGTAATGCCATCGGTCGCTATCTGAATGCTGGCTGGGATGACGGTTTCCTCAATCCCGTTACCCATGAGGTTGAAACCAGTGATCAGTATGGATTTGTTGTTGGTTACCAGCATTTCTGGCTGGATAACCTCCGGTCATCTGTTATTTATTCGATGGCTGATCGGGATAATGACATGAATTATGTCACCAATACTGCTGATGATCAGTACCAGTCAGTGCATGCCAACCTGATCTGGAGCCCGGTTCCCCGCATCAATATGGGTATTGAATATATCTGGGCCTACCGTGAAATCGAAAACGGTGAAGATGGCGACCTGAATCGCATTCAGGCCGGATTCCAGTATAAATTCTAAGGCTCGTTTACATTAGACTTTATACTAATCCGTGTAGTATGAAAAATCGGCGGGTCTGTCACAGGACCGGCCGATTTTTTTTTTGCTTGATGGCTCACTAAAAACTTCGATCTATTGCGTCGTGTGTCCCGGGGCGATTCGTGGGCATACGACCTGTATAGTTGAGACCCGCCCCGGAACACCACTCCTCGGAGTCTCCGCTACGCTTCGCTTACCTGTATATCTGTATTTTTTACGAGTTCATCTTGCTTTAGAACAGGTGAAATGATGAAAAAAACTCTTCTGGTAACCGGCGGCTGCGGTTTTATCGGTGTCAATTTTGTCCGTCTTGTGCTTGCAACCCGAGATGACCTGCATGTTATCAATCTGGACAAACTGACCTATGCTGGTAATCTGCAGAGCTTAGCCGATGTCGAGGACCATCCCGACTACACCTTTGTTCGCGGTGACATCTGTGATGATGCCCTGATTGGCGACCTGTTTGAGCGGCATAATATCCAGGCCGTGGTCCATTTTGCCGCCGAATCCCATGTTGACCGCTCCATTACCGGGCCTGACGCCTTTGTCCGGACCAATGTTTTCGGCACCTTTACCCTGCTTGAAAATGCCAGAAAATATTGGCTGGAGCATGGCAGGGGGAACGATGAAAGCCGTTTCCTCCATGTCAGTACCGATGAGGTCTATGGATCGCTTGGCAAAACCGGGTATTTCACCGAGGAAACACCCTATGATCCACGATCTCCCTATTCAGCTTCCAAGGCCTCTTCCGACCATTTTGCCCGTGCCTATTTTCACACCTATGGGCTGCCGGTTCTGATAACCAACTGCTCAAACAACTATGGTCCTTACCAGTTTCCTGAAAAACTGATTCCCCTGGTATTAAACAATGCCCTGGCCGGTAAACCTCTTCCCGTATACGGGGACGGCGGCAATATACGGGACTGGCTCTATGTCCAGGACCATTGCGAGGCCATTCTCCGGGTCCTTGACCAGGGCCGGGTCGGGCAATCCTATAATATCGGCGGCCATAATGAGAAAACCAACCTCGAGGTCGTTGAAAAACTGTGCGATATGGTTGATAAACGTGTCGGCCTGTTGAACAACAGACCAAGACGGGAATTGATCACCTTTGTTGCGGACAGGCCTGGTCATGACCGCCGTTATGCTATTGATGCCTCCAAGATTGACCAGGAGCTTGGCTGGCGGCCGAAGTTTACCTTTGATCAGGGCATGGAAAAAACCGTTGACTGGTACCTGAAAAACAGGTCCTGGTCGGAATCGGTTATGGATGGATCGTATCAAGATTATTATGAAACCATGTATGGTAAGGGAAAATGAAAATCATACAGACCGCCATTCCTGACGTCCTGATTATTGAACCGCGTGTGTTCACAGATGAGCGCGGATTTTTCTTTGAGAGCTTTAACCTCCGCCGCTGGCGCAAGCAGACAGGCCTTGAAACGGAATTTGTCCAGGAAAACCATTCCCGGTCAACCAAAAATGTTCTGCGAGGGCTCCATTATCAGATCAGGCAGGCCCAGGGCAAACTTGTGCGGGTGATTGGTGGCGAGGTCTTTGATGTGGCCGTTGATATCAGGAAAAGTTCGCCCACCTTTGGGCGATGGGTTGGCGTGACCCTGACGGCTGAAAACAAACGGCAGTTCTGGGTCCCCGAGGGCTTTGCCCATGGATTTGTCGTTTTGTCCGAGGCCGCTGAATTTCTCTACCTGACCTCCGATTACTATGCACCGGAACATGAACGGGCCATCCGATGGAATGATCCGGAACTTGCCATCGACTGGCCCTTGACCGGCGATCCGATCCTTTCAGAAAAAGACAGGGATGCGGTTTTATTTTCAAAGGCAGAGCTTTATCCCTGATTTTTCCCCGTGACTTTTATACTAATCCAGACTTTACCATTCCACCCTTAATACATTGTCCAACGGGCTTACCCTGGCCAGCCGCACCCGCACCGTATCACCGGCATCCACCGGAAAGGCCGGGTTGGGCGGCAGGTCAATGTCAAACAGACAGTCCAGCAGCAGGAGATTGACCCGCCGCGGCCCCTGGCCGACAACCAGGGCCGGCAGTGTTTGCCCCTGCATCGGTTCCAGATAGCGGAGGATCCAGTACCGATGGCGCTGCTGCCGCACTCCTGCGGCCCGAGCCAGTTTCTGGCCGATGAGGCCGGCAAATGTTTTGCATTCATCATTGGAAAAAAGGATGCCCCTACCCGAGATCATATGCGTAATCTGGTGCTGGATGATCAGATCCAGGGCCCGGCGAATGGGCGAGGTCACGGTTGTATAGCAGTTGACCCCCAAGCCGCTGTGCGGTTTTGGATACACGGTCAGTTCACCCCTGGAAAGAAATCTCCTCTGGCGGGCAATATCCTGCATGGCATTGTGGATACCGCTGATAATTCGTTTCCTCGGTGGCGGTTGTGAGCGGAACAGGCCCGGCGCCTCCTGGCCGGCAAGATAGGAAGCGGCAACGGAGTTGGCCAGAATCATCATCTCCGAGACCAGGGTCCTGGCAGGGGTGTCCACAGGAGAGAGGTGGACCGCTATCTTGTCAGGGTTGCGGACATCGATATTGACATCGGGCATGGAAAGGAGCAGGGCGCCGTTGTTTACCCGCTTCTGTTGCAGGGTTTGCGCCACCAGATTGAAAAGGTGGAGCTCCGGTTCTGACTGCGGGTCCTTTTCCAGGGTTGCATCGACCTCTATGTAGCTGAGACGGCGTTTTACCTGGATCAGGCTGCGGACGATTCTGGAGTGGATAATGTTGCCCTGGCGGTCAAGGTCGATGAGAAAGGACATTGCCGGCTTTGGCTTTCCCTGGATCAGGCTGCAGACCCCCTGGGAGAGAACAGGCGGCAGCATCGGAACATGACCTTCGGGAAAGTACAGAGAAGTACAACGTTCCAGGGATTCGGCAAACAGGGGACTTCCCGGCTGAATATAATAGGCGACATCGGCAATGTGGATTCCCACCCGGATAGTATCGCCATGATTCTCGACATGGAGTGCATCATCGTAATCTCTGGTGGACGCCGCATCAATGGTAAAGGTGTCCAAGTGGCGCAGATCTATCCGTTTTGGATCGGCCAACAGGGTTTCCACATCCGCGTCGGCAAGGGAGCCGGCCTGCTGCAGGCATGTCTCGGAAAATTCAACGGGCTGGTTTGCCTTGAGCAGGGCCAGGTTTTCATCCCGCTGCCAGAAACCGGCCTTGATTAGCAGGGTATATCCGTGGTGGGGTTTGTTGAGCCCGGCCCGCTGCAGGAGCTGTTTGATCTGTTCCGCCTGCCTGGCATCGTTACCGGCAAGGACATACTCTGCCAGCCACTCAAGTACCTGGTCCAGTTGTGGCCAGTCATCGACGGATACCCTTTCTCCCCGGTAGATCTGTTGCAGATATTTGGCGCCCTCGGTCAACAGGGCCTCCTGTTCCTGTTCCTTCTGCAACTGGTGCCGGATACGCTCCACCTGTTCTTCGGTGTGCACCCGGATCATCCCGTTTTTGTATTTGAAGTAGAAACGATCGGTAAATACGGCCCTTAAGAAAGCAGCTATCCGGTCATCGGTCAGTTCGCCGCCAAATTGAAGTTCGGCAAGAAAAGTTGTGGAAAATGATGGCTGTTCTTCCTGGACAGCCAGTTCCCATATTTCGGCAAGATCTATCTGCTTTGTCAGTTTTTCTCGATTTTCGGCCGTTTCTTCCAAAAGATGCACAAGGGTTGACCGGCTGTCCTCGCAGTTGTATCGCGTTTTGGACGACAGCAGAATTCTCGATGCCGGCAGGTTGAGTTCGCGGCCGTTTTGATTGAGGAGGCGAAAACGTTTGCCGGTATCAGCAGTCACAAGGGCGCAGAAAAACTTTCCGCCTTCAATATATTCAACAATACAACCGGGAACAGTCATGGAATTTGCGGTTTACAGTTTTATGGTTACCGTTTAAGTTTTTTCATGATCCATAGATGGATAGCAGGAATAACCTGCTTTGTCATTATTTTTACCGCCACCGGAGTTGAGCGCAGCCGCCAGACTCAAGCCTTCTCCTGCACAAACCTTGACCTGGAAAAATGACCAATGACCACTGAACAGCTTCCGGAATCATCCGCGGATACCCCGTTGTACCGGTCCGGGGTTGTTGCCATTGTCGGCCCGCCCAATGCCGGTAAATCGACCCTGCTTAACCGGCTGCTTGGCCAGAAGATCGCCATTGTCAGCCCGCGGCCGCAGACAACCAGAAACCGGATTCTCGGCATAGTGAACGGCCCCTCGTACCAGATGATCATGCTGGATACCCCTGGTCTGCACAGGGCCAGGGAGATGATGAACCGGGAGATGGTCCGGATAGCCATGGAAAGCCTTGCCGAAGCCGATGTGGTCCTTTTTCTTGCCGATGGGGCGGCACTGGATGACAGACGTTTTGAAAAACGGGCGGCCGAGTATAAAGAATACCTGCGGACTGTCCGCTGTCCGGCCCTGCTGGCCGTCAACAAGATTGATCTCCTGGACCGGGAACAGTTATTGCCGGTTATAGACAGGTTTTCCCGTCTTCATCCCTTTGCAGGCGTTGTTCCCCTGTCCGCCCTTACCGGCGAAGGGGTGGATGTATTGCTGGCGGAGCTGGCAGCAAAACTTCCCCCGGGGCCGCAATACTATCCCGATGATATTCCCACCGATGCCAGTGAGCGTTTTATTGTCGCCGAACTGATCCGGGAAAAAATATTTCTTCTCACCCGTGAGGAGGTGCCGTATTCAACCGCTGTGTTGATTGATAATTTTCAGGAGGGACAGCGGGGACAGCCGGTGATTATTCATGCGACAATTCTGGTTGAACGCGGTTCACAGAAGGGGATTATCATTGGCAGGGGCGGTGCCATGCTTGGGAAAATCCGGCAAGAGGCAGCCAGGGAGATCACCGGCATGCTTGGCTGCCGGGTACGGTTGCAGCTCTGGGTCAAGGTGAAGAAAAAATGGACCAGCAACAGCGGCATTCTCCGTGAGCTTGGCCTGTGAAACAATATTTTCCCGCCACCCTTTTCCGGGCTTCCCTTATTCCTCTTTTTTGCCGGGCGCCTGGGCAATATTCAAACTCTTCAGGATGATGAGTGCGGTCCGCAGTTGATTGTCCCGGGCGAGCCTTTGCTCAACCTTTTGCCGCTCCAGCGCGTTTTTCTTCTTTGCCTGTTGTCCTTTTTGGTTTTTAAGGCTGTTATTACGCAGGTGCCCGGGCAGGTCCTTTTCCCGAATTTCCCAGACCGGGGATGTCTTTTTCGTACTTTGTTGTACCGGCTCCTGAAAGGGGACGACCACATCCGGCGTGATCCCTGTTTCCTGGATGGAGCTTCCGTTTGGCGTGTAATAACGGGCTGTTGTTAGACGGATACCGGCTCCGTTGGCCATGGGTATTACTGTCTGCACCGATCCCTTGCCAAAGGTCACCGTGCCGACAATAATGGCGCGGTGATGGTCCTTGAGGGCGCCGGCAACAATCTCCGAGGCGCTGGCCGACCCGCCGTTGACCAGGACAACCATGGGAAAAGTCACTGATCCGTTACCCTTGTGCGCCTCAAATATCATGTCCTGGTCAGGGTCGCGGCCATGGGTGGAAACGATGACTCCCCTGTCAAGAAAGATATCAGCAACTTTGACGGCCTGATCAAGCAGGCCGCCCGGATTATCGCGAAGATCAAGGACTATTCCTTTCAACTGGCCCTGTTTTTCCGCCTTGTGCAAGGCCTGGCGCAGGTCCTTGGTCGTTGTTGTCTGGAAATTTGTAATTCGCAGATAGAGCAGCCCAGGCGCCAGCAACATGGATTTGACCGAGTGCAGCGGGATGATGTCCCTGGTCACAATCAGGTCATGGAGGCTCTGCTCACCGGGATGATGGATGGTAATAGTGACCTTGCTTCCCTTTTTTCCCCGCAGGATCTTGACCGCCTTCATCAGGCTCATGTCTTTTGTGGTCTCGTTGTTGATGCGGATGATCTGGTCCCCTGCCCGTATACCCAACCGATAGGCAGGCGTCCCCTCGATGGGTGAGACCACAGTCAGGATCCCGTTGCGGATTGTTATTTCAATACCAATACCGCTGAAACTCCCCCTGGTCTCCTCCTGCAGTTCCTTGAAGTCATCGGGCTGCATATAGGATGAATGGGGATCAAGCGAGGTCAGCATTCCGTTGATGGCGCCGGTAATCACCTTGTCGGTATCTACCTTGTCGACATAATGCTGCTGGAGCAGCGTCAGCACATTGGCAAAGGTCTCCAGGTCCTTGTATGTCTGCTGTCGTTCATCCGGGACCCCTGCAAGACATGGCACGGAACAGAGGATGAGAAGTGCTGTGAAAAAGAGATAAAGTTTGTTGTTCCGCATGGTTTTCATAAAGGTAATTTAATTGTTTATGGTTAATTGTTTGCCCCGGGAATGGTACTGTTTATTTTATAGGAATTTCCCCGTACGATCACTGTAACATCCCCGTCAAGTCCATTGACAAAAACAGGGACATCTTTTGCTTTGAACCAGTCTCTTATCCTTTTGCTCCGTTCACTGAGCCAAAGATGTTTCGGGGCAGGAACAAGGCCGTAATCTGGTGATACTTTTTGAAAAAAAATATTTGGTGCGGTACCTTCTGTTCCATGATGGGGAACTTTGAGAATATCTGCCTGAATGGAATCGGAATTTTTCGCCAGGTAGGTTCCAATTTTTCGGTTGAGATCACCTGTAAACAAAAACCGAAGATCCCGATGGGTGAGCATCATTATAAGAGACATATCATTGATATCTGTTCTGCCGACAGGGGTATGGACACCGTCAAATGCATAAAGAATATTGATATTCGTGTCCGCTCCTAACGGAAATATCATGCCCGGACTGGCTGTTTTGACATCAGCGCCATAATTTATTAAGGCTTTTCTGGTTGCAAGCACATCATTATAATCGCATCCCCATGGAATCTCACGATCACAGACTTTTTTATCAGGAATATTAAAATAGATTTTTTTTATTCCTATGTGATGTTTCATGAGATCATAGAGCCCTCCGTAATAATCTTTATGTGGATGAGATATAAAGACAATATCCAAGGTGGTAATATGCTTTTTCTGAAGAACCGGAATAAGCGCCTTTTCTGCTATATGACGATATCCGGTGTCAATAAGGATTGTTTTTCCTCCTCTTGTCTGGATCAGATGAGCGTCACCCTGGAGTTGTGAATAATTGACATTGACCATGGTCCAGATCAGGTCTGGTTTGGATTGGAGCATGGCGGCTGCAGCTATAATCGGGATACAGAGTAACAGGTATTTCATAAATGATCCTCCTTTGGTGTTCATTTATCTGTTTGCTCTGGTAGTCCCGGGACAGGCAGTGGTATCAGTTTTGGATAGGCGTTGGCGCTCAACCATTTGAGAGGATCAACAGGAGTCGAATTTTTTCGTATTTCAAAGTAGAGCCCTCTTGAAAACAGGGTGGCAATATCGCCGGTGGTGCCGATCTGCTGGCCGCCAAGGACCCGGTCGCCGCTGTTGACTGTAATATCGTCAAGATGGGCGGTGATGGTGTAATAGCCGAGACCGTGGTCAATGATAACCATATTGCCGTAACCCAGTTTGTAACCGGCAAATATGACCTTGCCGGTATAAATGGACACAACCGGTGTGTTTTCCCTGGTATGGATGATAATGCCCTTGCAGGGGCTGCCATCAATCATCTCGCCGAATTGGACTACCAGCTCTCCTTCGACTGGCCCCTGCAGCCGTCCTTTGTTGAGAAGAAAACCTCGTTTCCGGTTTCTTTTTTTCCGCTGCAGGCGGGCAATTGTTTTTGTCAGGTCATGTTCGGCCCTCTGCATCTCCCGTACGGCCTGTTCATACAGGCCTTTTTTTGTCCTGACCCTGGTAAGCAGACCGGACTTCTCTTCCCGGACAGCCTGCAGTGTCTGTTCCTCTTTTTCAGCCTGCCGAACCAGGTCGGCAAGGATGTTTTTTTGCAGTTCAATATCCTGTTTTGTCCGGGTCAGGTCGACAATGGTCTTGCGATACCTGTTGATGATTGCCTGATCGTATTGCAGCATTTGTTTATAGGCATCGTTAAAGAGCATGAGTTCAGGAAGATTTTTCCGGGAAAAGGCGACATTGAGAAAACCGGTTTTTCCCATCAGATAGAAGGAGCGCAGTCGTTTCTCCAGGTGCAGGCGAATCCTGTCCCGGGTCCGGGAAATTTGATCAAGTTCCCTGGTTTTTACGTCCAGCAGTTTTTGTTGATCGGCCAGTTTCTGTTTCAGCTCGGCCAGCTTTTTTTTGCCACCGCTTATCTTTTCATCTATCTGTTTCAGCTCGCCGAGCAGAGAAATTTCCTGCTCGCTGTTTTGCCGTATCTTTTCGAGATGGCGCTTTATCTGCTGTTCAAGTTTTCTTATGTGTATCTTGTTTGTTTTAATGGCGCCATGTGTTGATTCCATTGTGGCCGAACAGCTGACCGGCAGAAGCAGTCCGCCTATCAAAATTGCAAGACAGCAGCAGATAACGGGTGCTGAACGTGTTGCGTGCGTCATCAGACCTGCAGGATCTTTCTGGTTGAGGAAAAACTGCCGCCGGCACAGAACAGGGTGGAGAGCGTTACAATTATGGCGATTACCGGCAGGGGGAAAAAGGTGAAGGGAAAAAAGGAAAAAAGGGCCGAGCCGGAAAATTGTAGGGTAATCCATGAATAAAGAATATACAGGGCCGCCAGGCCAAGGGCGGCGCCCAGCAGCCCCTGCAGGGCGCCTTCGATGAAATACGGCGCCCGGATATAGGCGCTGGACGCGCCACACAGCCTGAGTAATTCCAGCTCCCGTTGTCTGGACAACAGGGTAAGGCGAATGGTACGGGCAATCATAAAGGTGCTGGTCAGGATGAGCAGGGAGCCGGAGAGAATGACCACAATACGCATGAGCCGGACAAATGAGTAAAAACGTTCAATCCATTGGCGGCCATACTGGACCTTGAGGACCCCGGGCATGGTCAGCAGGTAATCGGAAAAGCGCTTGATGCGTGTAAGGCTGTGCAGCGATCGGCGTGGATAGACTTCGATGGAGGGCGGGAGAAAGTCTTCAGGCATGTCGGCCAGGACATCGCGGTCTGTTCCCAGTTCCTGTTTAAAGCGTTCAAATGCCTCTTTGCGGCTGACAAAGGCAATTTTTTTGACCGCATCAAATTTAAGAATTTTTCTTTTGTATTCCTTCTGCAGGGCAGGAGAAGGCTCTTCGTCAAGATAGGCGATCAGGCGCAGGTCATCGCCTAGTTGTTTGCCGGCCTGTATCATGTTTGTGTACGACAGCAGGAAAAAGGAAAATATGAGCACGGACAGGCTGATGGTTATAAGGTTGAGAAGCTGGGAACCCCAGGTCTGGAGAAGGTTGCGGCCTGTCTGAGATAAAATTGTCAGGAAAAAGTTCATTGGTGACAAACCCCATTGTCCGGCGCCGGATTTCGTTTGATACCCGCACCGATGATATGTCCGTTTGCCAGCACCACAACCCTGTGCCTACCAAGCCCATAAATCCTGGAGTCATGGGTTGCGATCAGGATGGTGGCGCCTTGGTTACGGTGTTCGTTAAACAGATCCATGACCCGGTCGGAATTCTCGGCATCCAGATTGCCGGTGGGTTCATCGGCCAGGATCAGGTCAGGATTATTGCAGAGCGACCTGGCAACGGCTACCCGCTGCTGTTCACCGCGGGAAAGATCTCCGGCTTTGGCGTTTATCTTGTCTTTCAGTCCAAGCCGTTCCAGCAGGTCACGGGTTCGTTTGCGGATAAATGATTTTTTGCGACCGGTTATTTCCATGGGTAGGGCAATGTTGCGGGCAACGGATTGTTTGGGAAGAAGCTTGAAGTCCTGGTAGACTATACCGATGCGTCGGCGCAATATCTGTAATTTTTTTCCGGAGAGCCGTGCCACATCCATACCGTCAATTTCCACAAGCCCCCTGTCCGGCCGTTCGACCCTGTAGAGCAGACGAAGCAGGGTGGTCTTGCCGGCCCCGCTGAGCCCGGTAAGAAAGAGCAGTTCGCCCTTGGCAACACTTAAGGAAACATCCTTGAGCGCCTTGACATCGGGAGGATAAAATTTGCGAACCTTGATCAACTCGACCATGACCTCGTTGCTGTTTTTCTGCATGCTGTTTTCCGTTTTCCAGATTGTTGTTTTGCGGATTTCTTATTATGCAGAAAAAATTTCGTCAAATATGGCAAAGGCCTGTTGCACGGCCGGGACATCATCCCTGAGTTTGAGATAGGAGTCACCGCACAGTTCCTGATTGACCAGGTCATCACTGGCGGAGATGATGCCGGCAAGGGGCATGTCAGCAGCCTCGGCAACTGCCTGGTCTATTTTGGTTAGCAAGGCAGGTGGCACCGGATCAGGCGCCCTGTTGACGATAAGATGCCTGGCCTTGACGTCAAGTTGTAATGGGCCGGTTATATCGGCGATTCGCCGGGCGGTCATGATCCCGCGTGCCGAAGGATCGGAGAGGATGAGCAGGTGATCGATGGTTTGCAGATTCATTCGACTTAGATGTTCCATGCCCGCTTCATTGTCCACGATGATCCAGGCGTAATTTTCGGCCAGTTTGTCCATGGTCATGGCAAGATACTGGTTGGCGGCACAGTAACAGCCGGGCCCGTCCGGCTGGCCCATGACCAGCAGATCAAAACCGGACTCTTCGATCAGGGCCTGGTGAATCTTCATCTCCATGAACTGGTCCCTGCTCATGCCGGCTGGAATATCACCTTTGATCTCCTTGCGGATCTGGCCAAGGGTTGTATTGACCTCAAGATCAAGCAGTTCGTTGAGGTTGGCATTGGCATCGGCATCAACCACCAGCACCGGCGTCATCTTTTTATCGAGAAGATATTTAAGCAGCAGGGTGGAGGTTGTTGTTTTGCCGGTGCCGCCTTTGCCTGCCAGGGCGATAACTTTTGTCATAATCCGTACCATGAGTTAAATCTGAGGAACATGGGGAACCATCTGTAAATAATATATGTTTACCCCAAAAGAGCCAGTATTCCAAGAGAAACCGTCACACCGGTTCCCGGCGAAAGATAGAAGAGCCGTCTTTTCACTGGACGGGTGGGATGATCTGCCTTACTGTTTGCCCTACCTGGATACGTGACACCATATAGCTGTGTCATTCCGGACTGTTTTTATCATTTGACGCCTACGCTTATTTGTTTTGACTGGGGCCTGAAATTATGGTTCAGCCTGGGTCAGGTGGAAAATGGTTGTGGTACCAATATGGAGGCATGATCAGTACGGAGAATTATGATGCAATATCGAGCAGCCCTTTTTGACCTTGACGGAACACTTATCGATACCCTGGATGACCTGGCCGATGCCGCCAACCGGGTGCTTACCGCAGAGGGTATGCCGGTGCATGAAGTGGAAGCATACAAAAAATTTGTCGGTGATGGCCTGTCAACCCTTGTTGAGCGCATTGTTCCCGACAATCAACATAACGAGGAAACATTGCGCCGGGTTGTTGATGCCTTTCGTCAGAATTATGGCGCCCATTGGCACGAGAAAAGCCGGCCCTATGCCGGAGTACCCGAGATGCTCACCGGCCTGCGGAAAAGGGGCCTGCGCCTTGCTGTCCTTTCCAACAAGCCCCATGAGTTCACAAAACTCTGTGTGCGGCGGATGCTTGGAGACTTTTCTTTTTATCCTGTACTTGGTCAACGGGAAGGTGTGCCAAAAAAACCCGATCCAGCCGGCGCCCTGGAAACAGCAGCCCTGCTTGATATTCCGGCCCGGGAAATACTTTATGTCGGCGATACCGCTGTTGATATGCAGACGGCGGCCGGAGCGGGCATGACCGCAGTCGGTGTACTCTGGGGATTTAGGGAAGAAGAGGAGTTGACCGCAAGCGGCGCCGACTATCTGGTCAGCCATCCCGGTGAAATTCTTGAGCTGCCGTTCTGGTAACAGCACATGGATTGTTCTGTCTGTCGGCCATACTTTGTTTATTGTTCTGAAATCTTGACCCATAACCTCGTAAACCAGAACATATTGCGATGAATACTGTTTTTCTGACCTATGCCGGGCCGCCGATGATCGGCGCTTTTATCGGTTATCTGACCAACAAGATAGCCATCAAAATGCTCTTTCGTCCCCTGAAACCCTGGTATATCTTTGGGCTGCGCGTTCCCATGACACCCGGTGTTATTCCTGCAAAACGCCACGAACTGGCTGAAAATATCGGTGTCATGGTAGGTGAACACCTGCTGACCGCCCGGGATATAGGCGCCGCCCTTTCCAGGGAACCATTTCAGGAGCATCTGCATGCCCTGGTTGAAGAACGGGTAAACACCGTGTTGGCAGCGGATCTTGGCTCGTTGTTGTCCCTTGTTCCCGAAAGATTCCGGGCCTATGCCAGGGTGGGGCTTCGGACCCTGAAATACCGGATAAAAGACGGGCTTTACAGTTATCTTGAGAGTGGGTCTTTTGCGGCCGTATTTGCTGCAGCCGTGAACGAGCAAATGGAACTGTTTGCCAACAGGGAGTTGAATCAGCTTGTTGCAGAAGAACAACGTCAGCAGTTTTATGATTTCTTTGATGGACTCCTTGACCGGTTGCTATGCAGCGCCCGGGTGGAAGATCATTTAAGCCAATTTTTGCAGGAGCGGCTGCAACAGGCCGCCCGGGAGGGAAAATCCATCCATGACCTGCTGCCGGAACCCTTTGTCGACCTTGTCCTGCAGACAATCAGTTCCCAGATCCCGGCTCTGCTCCAGCGTTTGGCCGGACTGATCGCTGAACCAAAAATCCGGGCCAGGATTATCAGCGCGGTCATTAACGGAGTAGACCATTTTCTCTCCTCCCTTGGGCCCATGGCGGCAATGGCCAAGGGATTCATTGATATGGACAGCCTGGATGGAAAAATTCGTGATTATCTTGTCGATCATGAACAGGAACTGGAAGAATGGCTGCAGAGCGAAGAAGTGCAGCGGGAGTTTGCCCGTGTTCTTGAACTTCAGGCCCGGAAGATGCTGCAGATGCCGATTGGTGAGCTGCTGGTGCGGCTCGATGAGGACCAGTTTAAGCGACTCTGTCACGCAACAGCCGAACAACTGCTTGCTCTTCTGCGGACCAGGGGAGCCCTTGAAACATTGTCCTTGCTGCTGCGCCAGAGCCTGGAAGATATGCTTGAGCATGGAAACCTGCCAGTTGGCCAGGTCTTTACCAGGCTTTTGCCTGGAGAACATGGGGCCGGAATCCGGGAAAAGATGGTCTGCGAGTTATTGAGTGGACTGCGGTCACCAACAGGAAAAAGATTGATTGGCCGCATGATCGACCGGATGCTTGATACCCTTGCCACCCGTCCGGTCGGGATACTCTCCCGCCTGATACCGCCCGGTGTGCGTCAGGGCATTGCCGATTATATTGTTCTGACTGCCAACAAAATGCTTCTGCATGAGGTGCCGGGACTGGTCAAGTCGCTCAATATCAGCCGCCTGGTGACCGAGAAGGTCGATTCCCTGGATCTGCTCAGACTGGAGGGATTACTGCTGTCTATTATGGAAGAGCAGTTTAAATATATCAACCTGTTCGGCGCTGTCCTGGGATTTCTCATCGGCCTGATAAACCTGGCCCTGCTGCAATTTTGATGGCGTCGCGAACTAGGGGGTATACTAAACGTCAGGAGGAGACCATGTTGTTACGTCATGGAAGGCAGATGTTTCGTTATTCCTGCCGAACCACAATTCTGTTGTTACTGGTGTTTCTTCTCGGCGGCTGTTCCGGCCTTGACCTGTCCGGGAAAATGGCTGGTCGCTCATTCCCTCCGATTACCGATTCTCCGACCAGGGGCTACCATTACGGAAAATTTGTCTGGGCCGATCTGATAACACCTGACGCAGCCAAGGCCAAGACATTTTACAGCGGTCTTTTTGGTTGGACCTTTTCGCAATATGACCGGTACACCCTGGTTACTAATCAGGGTAAAAGAATAGCAGGAATTGTCACTGTTGCGCCTGCATCAGACAACAGGCCGCAATCATTGTGGCTGCCGGTACTGTCGGTTGCCGACGTTGACAAGGCTGCGGCCTTTGTCCGCCATCATGGCGGCATGGTCCTCAAAGGTCCTCTTGACATGCGGGGTCGGGGCCGGGCAGCCCTTGTCCAGGATCCGCAGGGTGCGGAACTTGTTATTCTCCATGCAGCCACGGGCGATCCTCCGGACAGGGAACCTCGTATCGGCGACTGGATATGGAATGAAATCTGGACAAATGTCCCCGAGAAAACAGCGGCTTTTTACTTGCCCCTTGGTAACTATACCAGTATGAAAATCGGCGATGCCTACGAGATATTGATTTCGGAAAACAGGTGGCGGGCAGGTATTCGTTATATTTTTAAGGACCCATACCAGGTAAGATGGGTGTTGGCGGTCAGGGTTGCGGACCCGGTCCGTATTCTATCCAGGGTCAAAAAACTGGGAGGCACGGTCCTGTTACGACCCGATGAACCACCAAGTAATGGCGATACCGCATTGATTGCCGATCCAGACGGGGCCCTGCTCATGCTGCAGCGCTGGCCGGTTGATACCACGGAGGAGGCGCAATAATAATGAAACGGTTATGTTGGCTGGTCAGGGTGGTCTTTGGGACGGGAATAGTATTGGTATTGGCAGGATGCAGCGGCGGTGGTTACTCCATTTATAGCGGATATGGCTATCCACGTTATGGGTATGACCCAGGATACCATTATTATCATGATCACGATTATTATGAAGACCGCCATGAGCACCGGCGGGATGTGGTCCGGCAACGACGTGAAGAACGGGCGGAGAAGATCAGGAACATGAGCCCGGAGCAACAGCAGCACCTCGCCAACCGTTTGCACCAGACCAGGCCGCAACGGCTGGAGCGGCGGCAGATCCGACGGGCAAACAGGCCGGTCCGCAACATGGGGCGGCCACGGCCTGCCGGCCGTCGCCGCTGACCGGCAGGATTGCTCCTGCCGGTCAGACACAGATCATTTGTTTTCACTCGAACTGCCACACCCATCAATGAAAGGTAAACCGGTAGGAAAAAGTCTTTGGGTTGAGGTGATCCAGGATCTTGTCTCCTACCTGGGCAAATGGATAGCCAAAGGTATTGAGCGGCGCTCCTTTTTGGGGCGGATTGAGTTGTATGTCGCGGCCCACGGCAAGTTTTACCCTGTACGCATCCCAGCCACCCCAGAAGTAATCACGATAGGTCCTGGTTTTGGCATCGCTTAAACGAAGATGCCCTTTGAGCATTTTTTTCCGCACATCCGCCGGATCAACCGGCACCCAGTCATAGCCTGGCAGGTAAAATTCCGCCCAGCAGTGTTGCCAGGTCGAGATATCCTGACCTGGCTTTTTTCCAAGGCGGATGCCGAATATTTCACGGGCCGGAATTCCAGCCGCCCGGCACAGGGCAACAAACACGGAATGGATGTCCGTGCATTTTCCCCCGGGCCGGTTGAGCAACAGACAGACATCTCCCTTGCCGCACCCCCTGGTCTTTGGGTCCCGGTACATATTTTCACAGGTCCAGTCGTAAATCGCCTTTGCCTTGCCGAGAACTGTGGTCTTGCCTTTGGTAATCCTGTCTGCCAGGGATTTGACCGGCCCGTCAATGGGGCCAAGACTTGTCGGCGCCAGATAAAGGGCAAAATCAGCCCTGTTCCACGCGCCTTCCATCTCCGGAAAATTTCTGCGCCTGACCTCCTTGCGGATGACATGAAAGGTCAGGGTAAGTTTTCGGCTTTGCGCGTCCTTCTGCCAACGGGCATAAAGAATAGGGGTGGAATACTTCTGGTCGGAATAGACGGCCGAGTGCGCATAGTCTCCAGTGACCGAAATGTGATCAATGAGCTGGTCACGGTCAGAGAGCGGATAGGGAATCCAGAGTTGCGCTACCTTGCCCTGTTGATGGCCGGAAAGATCAAACTGCATGGTAACGGTACCGCTTACCGTATTTTCAGCTGATGCTGTCATTGGCATCATCAGAATACAGAGTGTCAGACCAAGGAAAAATGATATTTTATTCATGGAATTTTTTTGTTGAGGTTGATGGTACACTATTTGTCAGGAACAGGAGCCGCGAGCGCCATGATTGCCCGGCTCGTGAATGCGGGGGAGATTATATCGGAATTTATTATAATGCAAATAGGAAATATCTATAGTAGAAGGTGGGGTAATTGGTCAGTGTGTGGAAAATCTTTCCCCAGGCAAAACAATCACAATATGAGAACCAGAACCCTGAAAAAAATATCCTGGCACCATGATTCCGTCCGGACAGGGGAAAAATTATGGACCTGCGCAAGATAGAGGCCTTTTGCCTGGTTGTTGAACTGAAGAGTTTTACCCGTGCCGCCGAGGCATTGCTCCTGTCCCAGCCAACAGTCAGTGGGCATGTACAGAGCCTTGAGAGTGAGCTTGGCCATAAACTGCTGGATCGTCTCGGGCGCCAGGTTGAGCCGACCCCTGCCGGCCGACTGTTGTATCGTTATGGACGCAGGATACTTGTTACCACCAGGAGGGCGGTCGAGGCAATGGAACAGTTCAGCGGCAGGATTGCAGGCCGTCTGTTGCTCGGTAGCAGCACCATTCCCGGGACCTATATTCTCCCAGGCCTGATAGGGCGGTTTCATCTCCGTTATCCCGAGGTCAGGACAACCTTGCGGATTACCGGCTCCAGGTCCATTGCCCGGGAAGTCCTGGCCGGAGAACTTGAACTCGGTGTGGTTGGCGCACAATGGAATGAGGCCGGGCTTGAGTGGAGAGAGATATTTGCCGATGAACTTGTTGTAGCTGTTCAGAAGGGACATCGCCTGGCAATGCAGGACACCGTTACCCTCAGGGATGTCGTGCAGGAACCATTTATCCTGCGTGAACAGGAATCAGGCACGAGGAAGGTCTTTGCAGAGGCGCTCAAAGTCCATGGAATGACGGAAAACGATCTCCATGGGGTGGCTGAAATCGGCTCCACCGCAGCTATCAAGGAGGCCGTCAAGGCTGGTGTCGGGGTCTCCATCCTTTCAAGACGGGCCCTTCAGGATACCATTGCCTGCGGCACCATGGCCGCTATCCGGTTGCAGGATGTTGATCTGTATCGGCATTTTTATCTGATTTGCAGGAAAAACAGAGAGCCGTCACCGGTGACTGCTGTTTTTATGGAGTACCTGCGTGAAAAGTCGGCTATTTCTGTACTCGATTCCGGCACCTGATTGGAGGCGGGAAATCAGGGGCCTGGAGCGCGGAAAATTTTCTTGATCAAGGCGCAATTACTCGGTTTCATGGTATTTCGATTCCCAGACCTTCATGTTTTTTCAGCTTACGCCACAGGGATACTCTGTCGATGCCGAGGATTTTGGCTGTCCTGGTTTTATTGCCCCTAGTTCTGGCA
>WFZC01000210.1 GCA_015489765.1 Desulfobulbaceae bacterium | reverse complement strand
TAACCAAGGAGCGGCGGGGCGAGTACCTCGGCGGCACCGTGCAGATGATCCCGCACATCACCGATGAGATCAAACGGGCGGTTCTCCAGTTAGACGGTTCCGTGGACGTGGCCATCATCGAAATCGGCGGCACCGTCGGCGATATCGAAGGGTTGCCCTTTATCGAGGCCATCCGGCAGTTGCGCACCGATCTGGGGCGGGACTACTCCCTGTTCATCCACCTGACCCTGGTTCCCTACATCAAGAGCGCCGGTGAAATAAAAACCAAGCCCACCCAGCATTCGGTCAAAGAGCTGCTGGCATCGGGCATCCAGCCCGATATCCTCATGTGCCGGACCGAGGTGCCGTTGGACGCCTCGATCAAGAAAAAGATCGCCCTGTTCTGTAACGTGGAACCAAAGGACGTTATCACGGCCATTGACGTTGATTCCATTTACGAGGTCCCGCTCAAGCTGCATGCAGAAGGCGTTGATGACCGTATCCTGGAAAAACTGGGCATCTGGACGGGCGCCCCCAACATCGAGCCCTGGAAAGAACTGGTTGACAGGATCAAACACCCACAACACCGGGTCACCATTGGTATCACCGGCAAGTATGTGGACTTGAAAGAGGCCTACAAGAGCCTGCACGAGGCCTTGATCCACGGCGGAATTGCCAACAATGCCCGGGTTGAGCTGAAATATATTGCCGCCGATGATCTGGAAACCAACACATCGACCGATGAATTACGGGAATGCGACGGCATCCTCGTTCCCGGCGGCTTTGGCAGCCGTGGCATGGAGGGAAAAATCAGGGCCATTACCTATGCCCGGGAAAACAAAATCCCCTTTTTCGGCATCTGTCTCGGCATGCAGCTGGCGGTTGTTGAGTTTGCCCGTAATATCGCCGGGCTCACCAAGGCACATTCCACCGAACTTGATCCGGATACCCCGGAACCGGTCATTTACCTGATGAAAGAGTGGTTTGATTTCCGTACCGGCAAGATTGAGATTCGTGACGAAAATTCAGACATGGGCGGAACCCTGCGGTTGGGCGCCTATCCCTGCAAGCTGGTCAAGGACACCCTGGCATGGGCGGCCTATAAAACCGATGAAATCAGTGAGCGCCATCGTCACCGCTATGAGTTCAACAATATCTTCCGCAAACAGTTGCAGGAAGCAGGCCTGGTGATCAGCGGCACCTCGCCCGATGACGAGCTGGTGGAAATTGTTGAGCTGACCGACCATCCCTGGTTCCTCGGCTGTCAATTCCACCCGGAATTTCAATCAAAACCCATGCGGCCGCATCCCCTGTTCCGGGAATTTATCCGGGCAGCTCTTGCCAACAGCAGCAAGGGGAAAAATAAAACATGATCGAACCCGTTGCCATCACCACCCCGGAGGACCGCTTTCTGGTCGGTCCCGGCCATCCCCTGCTGCTGCTTGCCGGCCCCTGTGTCCTGGAATCCGGTGAACTGGCCTGGGACATTGCCCGCGAGATGAAGGCCATCTGTAAGCGACTTGGTATTTCCTATGTCTTCAAGGCCTCATTTGACAAGGCCAACCGGACTTCGCTTGAATCATTCCGCGGCCCGGGCCTGGAAAACGGGCTTCGGCAACTGGGGCGTATCCGCAGCGAAGTCGGGGTGCCGGTAGTCTCGGATATCCATGAGTCAAGCCAAGTGGAAATGGCCGCCGACCTGCTTGATATTATACAGATTCCCGCCTTTCTCTGCCGACAGACCGATCTGCTGGTGGCAGCCGCCAAATCCGGTGTCACCGTCAATCTCAAAAAAGGGCAGTTTGTCGCCCCCTGGGACATGGTGCATGCGGTCGGCAAGATACGCGCTGCCGGTTGTGATCGTTTGCTGCTGACCGAGCGGGGGACCAGTTTCGGTTATAACAACTTGGTGGTGGATATGCGCTCCCTGCCGGTGATGCGAAAAATGGGCTGTCCGGTAATCTTTGATACCACCCACTCGGTGCAACTGCCCGGCGGCCGGGGCGGAAGTTCAGGTGGCCAGCGTCAATTCATTCCACCCCTGGCCAGGGCCGCCATGGGCGCCGGTATCGACGGCCTCTTCATGGAGGTCCATCCCGACCCCGACAAGGCACTCTGCGACGGTCCCAACTCCTGGCCGTTGGACAAGGTGGAACCCCTGTTGCAACAACTGCTGGCCATTCGGGAGGCAATCGGGGAAACCATCGATGAATGACAACGGTTGTTCGGTTTCCGGTCCTGGAGTGTATCCCTCAGACTGTGAACTTACCCAGGCCCTGCGTCAGCGGGCCATGGAGCGGGACCGACCTGTTGAGCGCAGCAAGGAGTGGCAGGAGCTTCTCCCCAGGGCAAAACTGATTAAACTGTTATTACTGGACGTTGACGGTGTTCTCACCGACGGTACCATCGTGTACACCGAGGACGGGGGCGAATCAAAGGGCTTTAATACCAAAGACGGATTTGGCCTGCGCATGCTCCAGGACAGCGGCGTGGATGTCGGCCTTATCACAGCCCGAACCTCGGAGGCGGTCCGGCGCCGGGCAGGGGATCTTGGCTTTGCCCATGTGTACCAGGGACGCAAGGACAAAAACCGGGTCTATGAAGAAATCCTGCAGGCCACCGGTCTGCGTCCCCTGCACACCGCCTACATGGGTGACGACTGGCTTGATCTGCCCCTGCTGGGCCGGGTCGGCCTGGCGGCAGCTCCGGCCGATGCCACCCCCGAGGTACGCCAGCGGGTCAATTATGTCTGCAGGCAAAACGGCGGCCACGGCGCGGTACGCGAAATATGCGACCTTATCCTCGAGGCTAGGGGCGATCTTGCACCACTGCTTATGAAATATAGCGGCCCATGAAGAATCTGCGTAATCTCCTCTGGGTGGTTCCCCTTGCCCTGCTGATCACCAGCCCCCTGTGGAAGGGTGCTGTCACCGACTTTCTCAGGCCGCGGGGAGGATATGACCCGAAACTGGCGGCTGCAGCAGCCCGGGTGCAGCAGAATTTTATCATGGATTCCCTCACCCTTACCCTGACGACCAAGGGCAAGGAGGAATGGATCATCAACGCCCGGCGGGCCTTTACCGGCAAAACGGACCGGGAATTGGGGATGATCGATGTGGATGCCCTGTATAAGGGGAAAGATCAGCCGATCACCATTACCAGTAACCGCGGAACCTATTACTTAGATGAACGGCATCTGATCCTGATTGACAATGTGGTTATCCGTAAACCCCAGGCCGGGGAAACCCTGTACACCGATCTTCTCCATTACTATGATGCCACCAAAATGCTGATCAGTCCCGTGGATGTGGATATCAAAACCCCGACCTTTACTCTCCAGGCGGGCCGAATGGACTATGACCTGACCACCGACGGCTATGAATTCAGCCAGGGCGTTATTGTTGAGCTGTAGTCTTCATCGCACTGAAACGGCAACATTCCTTTTGCAAAATAATCAACTCTGAACAATTAGAAGAAAAATGCTGAAAATCAATGAAAATTATCTCAAGCTGCAGGCCTCCTACCTCTTTTCCGATATTGCCAGAAAGGTGGCCTCGTTCCAGGAGCAGCATCCGGACATGGACGTCATCAAGCTGGGCATTGGTGACGTAACCAGGCCCCTGCCCGACGCCTGCATCAAGGCCTTCCATGCAGCGGTTGATGAGATGGGCACGGAGAGCGGTTTTCATGGATACGGCCCGGAACAGGGCTATGAATTCCTGCGCCAGGCCATTGCCGACAATGATTTCCAGGCCAGGGGCGCAAAAATTACGGCCGACGAAATCTTTGTCTCCGACGGCGCCAAATGTGATACCGGCAATATCCAGGAGCTTTTTTCCATAGACGCGCGAGTAGCCATTCCCGATCCGGTCTATCCAGTCTATCTCGATACCAATGTCATGGCCGGCCGCACCGGCACCTTTGCTGATGGCCGCTACCAGGGAATCACCTATCTCGATTCCACCCATGAAAACAGCTATGTTCCGGAGCTGCCCGCCGAGCCGGTCGACCTGATCTACCTCTGTTTTCCCAATAACCCTACCGGCTCAACAATCAGTAAGGAACAGTTGAAAATCTGGGTGGATTACGCAAAGGAAAATAAGGCCCTTATCCTCTTTGATGCCGCCTATGAGGCCTTTATCCGCGATGACTCCCTGCCCCATTCCATTTATGAAGTCGAGGGCGCCCGGGAAGTGGCCATCGAGTTTCGCAGTTTTTCCAAGAATGCCGGGTTCACAGGTACCCGTTGCGCCTACACCGTTGTCCCCAAAGAATGTGTGGCCTATGATTCGGCGGGTAACAGGCAGCCCGTGCATCCGCTGTGGAACCGGCGCCACTGCACCAAATTCAACGGAGTGTCCTATCCGGTACAACGGGCGGCCGAGGCCGTTTATTCCGATGAGGGCAAGGCCCAGGTCCGTGAGCTTGTCGGCTCCTACCTGAAAAACGGTGACCTGATCGCCAGGGTTATCGGCGAGCTCGGGTTTGATTATGTGGGCGGTGACAATTCACCCTATATCTGGATCCGCAGTGACAGGGATTCCTGGGAATTTTTTGATATGCTGCTGACCAGGGCCGGGGTCGTCTGCACGCCGGGGGCGGGCTTCGGCAAATGCGGCCGGGGTTATATCCGGCTTTCGGCCTTTAATTCCTATGAAAATGTTGAACGGGCCATGGAGCGAATACGGCAGGCCTTATAACCAGGCCCGTAGGAGCGGCTTCAGCCGCGAAATTTTCATGGTTATCCAGGTAATCGGGAAGAGCTCTATTCGCGGATAAATCCGCTCCTATAGCACATGCAACAACCTGCGTAACCTTATTTTCGGATAAACCAGCATGGCTGGACCATAATTTACCGTCCCAGCCACAACGAATGATGAAAATATCCCGAAAGGACACAACTACGCGGGCTATTTTCGGATAAACACCGGAAAAACTGTTTGCCGTCATTGACATTTTTCATAATCCGACCAATTTTTTTCAGAAAGAGGAGTTACCCGGAGTAAGTTTTCCGGGTACATTATTACTATTGAGGAGGTATACAATGGCAGAAATAAAAAAGGTAGTTGTTCCGGTTGATTTTTCCAGTACCACTGACAAGGTCGTTGACTATGCGATGTCGGTTGCCGACAAACTTGAGGCCGAAGTCCTGTTTTTTCACGCAATCAACGACTTCCAGGGGTATGACATGATGCTGGTTCATCCATCATTCATCGGCATGACCAAGGACCTGGAAAAGGAATCGAAAGATCGAATAGATGCCCTGGTAAAAGATTATAAGGACCGGCAATATGGGGTCGGGGGTGGAGTGGCGATTGGTGATGCCGCTGAAGAAATAATCAAATACGCCCAGAAAGAGAACGCCGACATGATCATTATCGGCACCCACGGCGTCAAGGGACTGGAAAGAATCCTGATGGGTTCCACGGCCGAACGGGTGGTCAAGAATGCCCCATGCCCGGTTCTGATTTTTAATCCGTTCAAATAATAGGCCTACTACACAAAAAAACAAACGGCCGGCAGACTGATGATTTCAGTCTGCCGGCCGTGTCAGTCTTCATGCACGATGAAGAATATCAGCAACCGCCTATTCCTCAGGCGCCACCCTTGGCCGGGGCCTTTTTGTCACCGGTAACAGCAGGGCCCATGATCGCATTCCGCGCCACTTTAACGGTCACGTTATCTGCTATTTCCAGGGTAACGGCCGCATCGGTCAGGCCGGTAACACGGCCATAAAGGCCGCCGTTGGTGATGACCCGTTCACCCTTTTTCAGGTTATTGAGATAGGTCTGGTGTTCCTTGGCCTTTTTCTGCTGCGGTCGAATGAGCAGAAAATAAAAGACGACAAAGATAAGGATAAGAGGGACAAAAGATGCAATACCGCCGGCGGCTCCGGCGGCCGGGGCGCCACCCGCTGCATAGGCAATTCCGGTCATTGAGGATTCTCCTGTTAAAGTAAAAGTGTTGGTCTCATTACTGTCTAATTATGCTGGATGATTGTTTCCTTGCCGTTGCCGGTAAAAGGCCCTGCGGAATTCCAGAAACCGATCCTCGAAAACAGCCTGCCGCACACCCGCCATCAGGGCACAGTAATAATGGAGATTATGGATACTGTTTAACTGGCAGGCCAGCAGCTCATGGCATTGAAAGAGATGCCGCAGGTAGGCCCTGGAATAATGGCGACAGGTATAACAGTTACACTGTTCATCCACCGGCCGATGATCATCCCGATAACGACTGTTTTTTATAACAAGTCTGCCCGATGAAGTAAAGAGCATTCCATTTCTGGCGTTGCGGGTCGGCATCACACAGTCAAACATATCCACACCGTGATACACGCCTTCAACCAGGTCTTCCGGAGTACCGACCCCCATGAGATAAACGGGATAGTCACCAGGGAGATGGGGCACGGTTTGGGCAAGTATTTCCAGCATCAGCTCCTTGGGCTCGCCCACCGAGAGCCCGCCCAGGGCATAGCCGTCAAAGCCTATATCAACCAGCTCCTCCACTGCCTGTTTGCGCAGGTCCGGATACATACCGCCCTGAACAATACCAAAAAGCAGTTGCCCTGTCTCCGACTGCGCATTGCGACACCGACGGGCCCAGCGGCTGGTCAGGGCTGTGGCCTCTTCCGCCTGCCGCCGATCGGCCGGATAGGGAATACAGGTGTCCAGCGCCATCATGATATCGGAACCCAGGGCCTCCTGTACATGGACAGCATCTTCCGGGCTGAGGAACAGCCTGGCACCGTCCAGATGGGACCTGAACCCGGCCCCCTCCTCGGTGATGGTTGCCAGCTCCTTGAGGCTGAAGATCTGAAATCCTCCGGAATCGGTGAGGATCGGCCGGTCCCAGTGCATGAAACCGTGCAGACCGCCAAATTCCCGGATTAACTCGTGCCCTGGCCGGATAAAAAGATGATAGGTGTTACCGAGAATAATCTGGGCACCAAGCTCCAGCAGGTTCTCCGGGGTGACGCCCTTGACGGTCGCCTGGGTGCCGACAGGCATGAACACGGGAGTCTTGACAACACCGTGCAGGGTGGCAACCTCTCCGCAACGGGCGCCACATTCGCTGGAACTGTGTTGCAGGGAAAAAGGGGATGTCGTCATCTAACCCCGCACAACTTGATCGAATAGGCAATGGTTTTTCCGGCCAGGGGATGATTGAAATCAACCACCGCGCATTTTGTTTTCAGCTTGACAATACGGCCGTCAATCTCGGCGCCACCCGGCCCTTCCCCATGGATGCGTGCGCCGACTTCCAGGGCCTCGGCGGGCAGGTGATCCTTGGGAATTTCCAACATGGCCTCGGAAAGAGACAGACCATATGCCTTCTCCGGCGGCAGAATTCCGGTCTGCTCCTCCCCCTCCTTCATGCCTGCCAGCACCTCCTCAAGACCGGGTATCAGCTCACCCGATCCCATGGTATATTCAAGCGGCTCCTCATCTACATTTGATTCAATAATCTCCCCATCCTTCAGGGAAAGGGTATAATGGATGGAAATTACTTTACCATCTGGGATCATATCTGTTTCCTCGTCAATAGATTCATAAAAATGGTGTCTGATACGTTTGGCAGGCAACACCCTGTCAGCTGTGCCTGCTGAATGCAAATTGCAGGCCAAGCCCGATCAGAACGACCCCGGTCAAACGATCAAACCAGTGACCGATCCGATAAAACAGCCGCCGGACCGCATGATGCCCGAAAAAAAAGGAGAGGCCGGAAAACCAGAGCGCTGTGGCCAGGGCCATGTACAGCCCGTATCCTGCCTGGATACCAAGCGGAGTGGCGGGATCAATGATAACGGTGAACAGGGAGAGAAAAAACAGAGTGGCCTTGGGATTCAGGCCGTTGGTAAAAAAACCGGTGCGAAAGGCCTGCCAGGCTCCGGGACGAATTACCGGTTTGTCTACGACAGGTATGTCGCTTTTCTGCATCGGCCGGGTCCGGACCGCACTGATGCCGAGATAAATGAGATACAGGGCACAGAGCATTTTCATAACACTGAAAACAACAAGAGAACGGGAGATAAGCAGGCCAAGGCCAAGCAGGGAATAGGAGACATGAATCAGAATGCCGCTGCCTATCCCAAGGCTGGTCCACAGGGCCGTATTGCGGCCATGGGTAATCGACTGCCGGACAACAACGGCAAAATCAGGACCCGGACTGGCAACTGCCACGAGGTGAACAGCGGCAACAGTGATAAACTGGCTGAGATAGGGATGCATAAATTATTTGTCCCGATTACCATCAAAGCTCTGCAAAGCAGTATCCCTTGTTTCTGAACAATTGATGGTAACCAGATTATTTTTTCTTATCTACAAGAAATATCGGCTGCCATAATACTCTGCTGCCATAAAAGGTCAAGAATTCTCCTCTGGTTGTCAATGGAGGCCGCGAGATAAAACTGGACCAGCGCCCGTTGCAGGTTCTGCTCCGGCCGCTTTACCTTGAAATAGGTATTACCGGCCAGATAATCGGTAAAAAAGCGGAGTCCCAGCTCAAAACTGATGACAAAGACCGCGTCAATCAGCAAATCCCTGTCAATTTTTCCCAGAATATCTCCGGCATTTTCACAGTACCCTGCCATGACAGCCGCAAAAAGACTGCGGTCAAAGACGATACGTTCCGGGGAATCGACTTCCTCGCCTGCGGGATTACAGCAGGAGCGCAGGCAGTCACCGAGATCATGAAGCAGAAGGCCGGGCATGACCGTATCAAGATCAATGAGACTGACGGCCTGCTCACCGCCGGCGTCAAAGAGAAAATTTCCCACCTTGGGATCCCCGTGGATAATAGAGGAAGACAGGACTTGCCGATGTTCTTCGATGATACCGGCCCGGTTGCGGTACTCATCAATAAAGGCCGCACACCGCTGTTCCCGCGCACCGGAAAATACACCCGCTGACCGTGATCCGGCAACCTGATCATACCTGTGCAGGTAGGTTGGCGTATGATGGAATCCGGGCAGGGGATCATACAGTTTGTCTGCGGGAAGCTCCCTTAACAGATGGTGGAAACAGCCAAGCAGCCGCCCGACCCCCCTCCCCTGCTCACAGGAACCGATAGTCGCCATGGTGCGGGTATGTTCAATCCAGGTGAGCAGCCGCCAGTAATGTCCCCTGGAATCGACAAAAGCGGGTTCTCCGGCTGGAGATCGGATGAGACGGGGAACGCGAAGCAAACATCGCCGCTGTTCTTTCCCGGCCCGGTCAAGATAGTCGGTCACTGTCGACAGGTTGGCGATGACCTGTTCCGGATGCGAAAAGACTGCAGGGTTGAGCTTCTGGAGAATATACCTGCGGCCGGACAAAAGCCGGACCTGGAAAGAATCATTGACATTGCCGCCGCCAACGGGCGCAAGTTCGCTGACCCGGTGACAGGGAAGGAAAAAGGCAAGGGCCAAGCGGGCAGCCTTCACTCCTCTTCCCGCCAGGCGGTATATTTTGTTCGGCTGTTGCGGGCGCGCTTAACCGGATACTTTTCTTCGTTTATGCGCATCTTTTTCCGCGCCGCCGCCAAAAGATCAATATCCAGGCGGTCACTGAGCCGACAGAGATAGATAAGAACGTCCGCCATCTCCAGGGCAACCTCTTCCCGTTGAGACGAACTCAGAGCACAGCTCTCCTGCTCGCTCAGCCATTGAAAATGCTCGACCAGCTCACCCGCCTCGACAATGAGCGCCATGGCCAGGTTTTTCGGACTGTGAAACTGCTCCCAGTTGCGCGCATCGGCAAATAAGCGAACAGAACTCAGCAGAGAGGATATGGAATCGGACATGGGCAGAGGAGACAATAAAAAAAAGCTCCGGCGCCAAGAGAGCGCCGGAGCGGGAAAAATTGTTTATAATTTATTCGGCCCTAAGTACTACATACTGGCTGTATTCACCGGCACGTACCCTGAGCAGGACCTGTTTTTTATTCTTTGTCCGTCGAAGCGCCTTTTTCAGCTCCCTGAGATTATGGACCCTGATCTTGTTGACCTCCTCGATCAGTTGTCCTGCCTGCAGACCGACCCGGCCGGCCGGACTGTCGGGATCAACTCCGGCGATCAAAACGCCTTGTCCCTTCTGATATCCGAACTGATCGGCCAGCTCCGGGGTCAGGTTCTGCAGGGTCAGGCCCATCTTTGCCAGCGGTGAGACTCCTGCCGATTTGGCCATTGATTCAAAATCAGCGGGCTGCCTGCCGATGGTCACGGGAATGGAGTAGGTCTTGCCGTCACGGATGACCTTGAGAACCAGCTTGGTTCCGGGTGCGGTCATGGCAATGGTATTGCGCAAAGCACCCACATTCTCCACGGCCTTACCGTCAATGGCCAGGACAACATCACCCTGCTTGAGTCCGGCTTTGTCCGCCGGAGAGTCCTTGCTGACCTCGGAGATCAACACGCCCTTGTCGGTCTTCAAATTAAAAGAGCGGGCAAGATCCTCATTCATGTCCTGAATGATAACTCCGAGCCAGCCCCGGGTGACCTTGCCGTGCTTGAGAAGCTGCTGCTCTATATTTTTGGCCATGTTAATGGGAATGGCGAACCCGATCCCCATGTAGCCCCCACTTTTTGAAAAGATAGCGCTGTTGATGCCAATGGCCTCGCCATGAATGTTGAGCAGGGGACCGCCGGAATTGCCGGGATTGATGGCGGCATCGGTCTGAATATAATTTTCATACTCGCTGATGCCCATCCGGTTGCGGCCCTTGGCGCTAACAACACCAACGGTGACGGTCTGCATCAGTTCAAAGGGGTTGCCGATGGCAATGACCCATTCCCCGACCTGGATCTTGTCGGAATTTCCAAGGGGAAGAACGGGCAGGTTGTTACCGTCAATCTTGATCAGGGCGACATCGGACTGCGGATCCGTACCCACGACCTTGGCCTTGAACTCACGGCCATCGGACAGTCGCACGGTTATTTTATCGGCATCCGCAACCACATGATTATTGGTCAGAATATAGCCGTCCTTGGCGATAATAAAACCGGAGCCCGCACCCCTCTGTTTAAACTCGCGCCGATGGGGCATGCGGGGATGGCGGAACTGGGGCCCGAAAAACCGTTCAAAAAAGGGATCATTGAAAAAATCATAGGGGTTTGGGCCTCCGGCCGCATGGATTGATTTTTCAACACCAATGTAGACCACCGCCGGTTTTGCCTTTTTGACTACAGCGGCAAAGGCCTTGCCGGTTTTATCGAGCAGAGCGATATTTTCATCATTCCCTGCCAGGGCGCCGGCCGCGGTTGAAAACAGCAACACTGAAAACACAAATAATGCGGTCATGGAATACACTATTGACCTTGATACTCTGTTCATGACTTTCTCCAATCAATGTTCAAATTCACCATATTGATGACAAATCTTCAAATTCCGGTCCGGATTTTTCCAGGCAATGATCATAACTTGTACAATTATACCTCCGCACGCCTTCGTCAAGGCATGGCGGCTGATTATTTGTAAGTGACCAGTTACGATTATTTATTTCTGAAAAAACATAAAAAAAAACCCCGACAGGAAAAGGAGGGGAGGAACCTGCCGGGGAAAAGGAAGAAATGTTACAACAAAATGCCAACATAACCCAGCAGATTGTACTTTTCTGCCATCCGCTTGTAGTTGCCATTTGCCTCTATTATAGCCAAGACCATGCCATATGTGAAATTTATTTAAAAAAAAATTATCACACTGAAAAACCGCCACTTTAATACCATTACCTTTTTTCATTGATGGACGAAAAAAACAAGACCGTAAAAAAAATACCCGCCATGGTCCAGTTTCTGGGTAATTTTTACCCAGAAACTGGCAACGAATTGACCAGGGGCCTATTTTCTTGCATTGGCCAAGGTCTTGTGTCAACATGAAAGCTCCTTGAGTCAAGCGGTTGGGCATGATATATTTTTCGTGCCAGCGCTAAAAAAATCCCAGCGAACACGTAGATACAACA
Source organism: Desulfobulbaceae bacterium (assembly GCA_015489765.1). GTDB lineage: Bacteria > Desulfobacterota > Desulfobulbia > Desulfobulbales > Desulfobulbaceae > DRLX01. The sequence continues at coordinate 20,835 of WFZC01000210.1, read as the reverse complement.
ACAGTTTTCCAAGGAGAGCCCCCATGGACGACAAAATGGCCCAGGAACTGATCAAAGTGGTCCAATATCCCGAAGATTCCCCGTACAGTGAGGCCTTTGAACGAGCATTTGAGCTGACCAGGACCTATGCCGGCTCGGCAGGCGCCCAGGCATCGGCCATTCCGGTGGTCTTTGAAAAAATGTTTGAACTGTTTACCACCGGCAAGGGACAGAGCTGATATGAAAGATTCCACCTCGCCACCGGACAACAGCCTGCTCATCAGGTGCCCGCGCCTTGGCCACGAGATCTATTTTTCCTATTGCCGACAGGAAAACATGGGGTTGCCCTGCTTCAAAATTCTTGACTGCTGGTTTGCCTATTTCGATGTTGCCGGCTATCTCCGTCGGGAACTGTCGGAAGAGGAGTGGAAGGAGGTCTTTGAAAATCCCGGTCGGCCAAAAATAATTTCTCTTTTGGAGAGTATTCGGGCGGCCGGGAAACAGCAAACCAGCTGACTGTTACAGCGCATTCTCTATTGGCTCAACTCCAGGCCACAGGCTCCAGCGCCAAGGAGGGCGGTTTTTGGGTTGAGGATGATATAAACGGGAATATCGGAAAGCATTTCCCGGTACACGCCCCGGATAAAAATATCCATAAAACGATCCTTCACACAAACCGGCAGCATGCGTGGACAGAGGCCGCCCCCGATATAGATACCGCCCGTGGCCAGGACATCGAGGGCGACGTTTGCCGCCTCCGCCGCCAGGATATCCCAGAAAAGAGCCAGCGTACGCAGGGATATAGCGGTCTTGTTCCCGGCTTGAAGAGCCGCCAGCGCCGTCTGGACAATTATTGGTGTCCGCTCGGCAGGTGCAGTGGACGTTACAGCGGGATCTTCAGCATTCAAAGAAGAGGTAAAAAAGTCATGGATGTTGACCAGGCCGATCCCGGAACAGACCTTTTCAACGGAAACATGCTTTTCACGCTGCCATAGAAAATCAAGCAGGGCAAGTTGCTGCCGGTTGCGAGGCGCAAAATCCCCATGCCCGCCCTCCGAGGCAACCGGGAGAAGATGTTTGTTCTTGCGCACAAGAAAGGCCTTTCCCAGGCCTGTTCCGGGTGCAATGACGGCCATATTACCCTTGGGGTCTTTTTTGCCCCCATTAATCTGAAAGAGCTCATCTTCCCCGAGTAAAGGGGCGCCCTTGGCCGTGGCCACCAGATCATTGATGAGAACAATTTTTTCTATCTTCAGGCGCCGGGAGAGCTGACGGCCGTCAATGAGCCAGTCCAGATTGGTCATTCGCACCCGGTTATCGCGGATCGGGCCGGCCACCCCGAAGCAGGCAAGGGTCGGTTTTTCCCGGACCTCCTTGAGAAAAGAGGCAACAATATCCGTAATACCGCCAAATTCCCTGTTTTTGTACTTCCGTTCCCGCAACGCTCCACCTGGAAACGAAGCACGTTCAAACAGGGCCAGATTGGTTTTTGTCGCCCCGATATCACCGGCAAGAATCAAATCATGGTTGCTCATGGGTGGCCATTGGTGTGATTTTTCTTTTCCGGGTTAGCAATATTTTCCAGCTATGATCCTTTGTCCATGGGCCGGTCCGCCGGTATAACGCCCGCCTCCAAATGATCCATGATAGCTGGTTGCCTGCACTATACCGCAGCCGTGATGGAAGACAAAGCAAAACATGGCGCCCCGACGAAGGCCGAAAACTGCCCGGTAGTGTCACACCGGCATCCGCTGATTTTACCGACAACACTTTCTCTGCCTGGATACTTGCCATTCCTGTTTTCGGTCGTTACCATTCTGTCCGATCGGACCTGTTTCCCTTAAACTTTTTATAGCCGGCTATCCACAAGGAGCGCTTGATGAACACCCTGCAGGACGTAATGACCGCCCCGGTGATTACCATTTCTCCAGACGCACCGATAAGCAAGGCCCTGGAGATTATGGAACATGAAAAAATCAGCTCCCTGGTAGTGGAAAAAAATCAAAAACCTTTGGGCATTTTCACCGAACGGGCACTTATCCAGCTGCGGGTCCGGGACGATATTGATTACACCCGGCCCATTCACCAGGTCATGAGCAGTCCTCCCTTCACCGCTCCGGTCAACATGGACTACCGGGAGGCGTACCAGTTGCTGCTTAATCACCGCATCCGCCACCTGGTGGTGACCGATTCCCCTGGAAATCTTGTCGGTATTATCACTGGCACCGATTTTCTCACCCATCTTGGACTTGAATATTTCATGGAGTTTAAAAGTGTCGGCCAGGTGATGATGCGCGATGTTTTAAGCCTTGCCCCCTCGGCAACCGCTTTTACGGCCATGAAACTGATGCATGACCGCAGGGTCAGCTCGCTGGTGATTGAAGACAACTGCATGCCGGTAGGGATAGTAACCGAAAGAGACCTGTTACGCCTGATACGCTCAAGAACACCATTGCCTAAGGTCCAACTGCAGCAGGTCATGAGCCAACCACTACAGACCATCTTTTCCGATGTCTCCTGCCACCGGGCCGCAAAGATCCTGCTGGAAAAGGGCCTGCGCCGCTTGGTCGTCATCAATTCCAGCGGCAGGTGTGTCGGTATAATCACGGAAACCGATCTGATCAAGGGTTTACGAACGAGCTACACCGATCACCTGAAAGAGGTTATCAATCATCAGGCCAGGCAACTGCAAAGGGCCAGAAAACAGATGCGGGAGGCGGAAATCCTCGACAGCATGCTGCAGTCGGCAGGCGAAATCGCCATTGCCATCATGGACCCTGATTTTCATATCATTCTCCATAACCAGGCGGCTGTTCGTTTTTTTGGTGCTGATGTCGATGATCTTACCGGCCAAAACGGGGCCATTTTCCTTCGCAATGGCGGCATGCTTGCCCCCTTTACCAGGGCCCTTGCAGATGCCAGGGAAAACGGCAAATGTGAATTTGTCCTTGAACAGTTACGCGACAACCAGGTCCATTACCTGGCAACAACCCTGTTTTCCATCCATGACCGGCAGAAAAAGGATACCGGCTTTGGACTGATTGCCCTTGATATCACCAGCCAGAAGCAGCATGAGCTGTCCCTGCAGGCCGAACGCGATTTCTCGCGAAAAATTATCGATGCCGCCCCGTCCATTATCTGCAGTATTGCCCAGGACGGAACCATCCGTTTTATCAACCCTGCCGGAGAAAAGCTGACCGGCTACTCCACCGAGGAGTTACTCAATAAAAACTGGCAGGATTATTTTCACAGGAGCCAGAGCCCGGATACCGACCCGGACCTGTTGCATGAATTCCAGAAAAAAGATGTGCGCGGACTGGAGGTTGAACTAATAACCAGGGACGGAAGCCGGCGTAACATATCCTGGAGCTCGGTCACCCGGTTCGAGGACAAGGGTTCTCCCCGGGAAACGCTTATTCTCGGTAACGATATTACCGGCCTTAAAAAGGCCTTTGGCGAAATAGAAAAGAAAAAACAGCAAATTGAAGAGGCAAACATTGCCCTGCGGGTCATGCTCGACCAGCACACCAAAACCAGGGAAACAATCGAAGAACATATTTCGGTGCGCCTGAAAACCCTGGTCACGCCCTATCTCGATCTGCTCCGCCAGTCGGCAACCAGTGAGCAACAGGTGGAAACCATCAATATCATTACCGCCCATATCAACTCCATTGCCGGCTCCTTCTCCCCAAAAAGCAAGGAAATCCTCCTGGGCCTCTCACCCCGGGAATCCCTGATCGCCGACCTGGTAACCCAGGGCAAAACTAGCAAGGATATTGCCACCATTATCGGTATTTCCGTAAGGACCGTGGAAACCTACCGCAATAACCTTCGGAAAAAGCTTGGTATCAATAACCGGAAAATCTCCCTGCGCACCTATCTCTCGACCCATTTTTCCAAATAAACCAGCATGCCTTAACGGCACAACAAACCATGAAAATCAAGATGTTACGCTAAAAAACCTGCGTAACCTTATTTTCAGATAAACCAGCATGGTTGGACCAGATTGGCCGGCCACAACGAACAATGAAAATCTTCGACTCCGGCATGGGCAGCCATGTCCTCCGTGGGTAATTTTTGGATAAAGACACCTGCTTTGGCCGCCCACATCTGCTGATACCCATTTATAAAGTACGGTAATTGGCTACGCATTTTTTATATATTTTTCCCGCATTGACTTCTTCCCTGTTTTAAGGAAAATTAATGCCCATTCATCAGGGTCTTTCCAGCGCAACTGCAACAGACGGTGTGCGATGGTCCCTCACCAGAAAACAATTTGATTACCACCATTGTCCGGCGGCGAGACAGGATATCCCTGCTTCGGTAAAAATAGGCGCCTGGCTTTTGTGGTCATCAGGTAGAACATGGGCACAAGGAGAGCAAGCATGGCAACACGGAAGAAACAAAACTCCACCCCATCAAATTCGCAGCCAGAAAAAACAAAAAAGAGCAAGACAGGAAAAAGCGCCACATCTTCAAAGACAGCCAAACATACCGATAATTCAGTGGCAAAAAAGGATAAAACAGTGGCCGCCGATAAAAAAGCAGGCAAAAAAGAAAAAAGGAAAAAGGCGGCAAAAAAAGTGGTCACCAACCCGGAAACAGTGCTGGTGGGTAAAAAGGAGATCAAGCTCAAAGCGCTGTTGAAGGAATACAAGCAGCTGAAAAAAGGCGAGCCCTGCCTCAATAAATATCAGAAAAAGGCGATTCGCCGTTATCACAAGGAAGAGGCGCTGAAACCCTACCAGGCCGAGTTGATCCGCATGCAGAAATGCCTCGAGAACAACAAGCGGCGCATGATCATCCTCTTTGAAGGGCGTGATGCCGCCGGCAAGGGCGGTACCATTCGCCGGGTTACCCGCTATATGAATGAAAAACATTACCGGGTGGTCGCCCTGAGCAAACCGACCGAACACGAAAAAACCCAATGGTTTTTCCAGCGCTACGTGGCCCAGTTTCCCCGCGGTGGCGAGGTCGTACTCTTTGACCGCTCCTGGTACAACCGGGCCGTTGTCGAAAAGGTCTTCGGCTTCTGCACCAACGAAGAGTATAAGAATTTCATGCGCGGGGTCATCGGCTTTGAAAAAGACCTGGTCCGCCAGGGAACAACCCTGGTCAAATTATACTTTTCCGTCACCAAGGAAGAACAGGCAAAACGATTTGAGCGGCGCAAAACAGACCCGCTCAGGCAATGGAAACTTTCGGAAATCGATGTCCAGGCCCAGGACCGCTGGGACGATTTTACCACCCAGAAATATGAAATGCTGAAAAAAACCCATACCAATATCGCCCCCTGGACCATTATCCGGTCCAACAACAAGCACCTTGCCCGGTTAAACGCGATGAGGGTTATCCTCAATGCCGTTCCCTATGAACGGGGCAATCCCGATCTCAACTTTGTCCCTGATCCCAAAATCGTCATATCCGGGGCCAGGGAAAAAGAACTTATGGATGCCCAACGCATCAATCTGGGCAGTTTTGTCGGATAGGCGCCTTCTGCCCGTTCATAATCACCCGTATCCTCGCATGAAACCGAGAACGCAAACAGCAATAAACCGGAAAAAGGAGTAGCCCATGGCTGGCGGCAGCAGTGCAAGAAAGCACAAACCCAACAGGAAAACAAAGGAATCTGCACAGGATAACGAATACAGCATCCGTCTTCTCGAGGGCAGTCCCCTCAAATATAAGAAGATCAAACCTTCCAGGGAGACACGAAAGCTGTGGATAAAAAAGAGTCATCTCGAGTATGAAATCGAGTTGAAAACACTGCAGATCGAACTGATGAAGCTGCAGAATCACATGAAGGCTACCGGCATGCGGGTGCTGGCAATTTTCGAGGGACGGGACGCGGCAGGTAAAGGCGGGACCATCAAGAGAATCACCGCCTTTCTCAATCCCCGCCTGACCAAGGTCATTGCCCTTTCCAAACCAAGTGACACGGAAATGACCCAGTGGTATTTTCAGCGATATGTGCCCCATCTGCCGGCCGCCGGAGAACTGGTCCTCTTTGACCGCTCCTGGTACAATCGCGCCATGGTAGAGCCGGTGATGAACTTCTGTACCGATGAACAGCACAAGCGCTTTTTAAAGGACGTGCCGCTGTTTGAAGAGATGCTGGTCAAGGACGGGATCAAACTGTTCAAGTTTTATTTTTCCGTTTCCAAAAATGAACAGGCAAAACGCTTTGCTGCTCGCAAAACTGATCCGCTCAAACAGTACAAGCTCTCGCCGGTGGACAACCTGGCCCAGAAATTATGGGACAAGTACAGTGTGAAAAAATTTCAGATGCTCAATGAATCCAACCGCACCCTTTCGCCGTGGACAATCATCAGATCGGACTGCAAGAAAAAAGCGCGGATCAACTGCATGAAATATCTGCTCAGCAATCTGGAATATGAAGACAAGCTGCCGGCACCAGATCTCCAACCGGACCCGGCCATCGTTATCTCCGGCATTGACGAGATCAAACACATGGAGCGCAATCTCTTCTCGCCCAAGGCGTTGCACGGATGAGCCGGCATGGCCTGGTCACAGACATCCTGTCTGGCCTGGCAAAGCCATGAGACAGGCACTGTTGTACTGTCGGCATAGCAAGGAAGAAATTCGTGCAGCCGGCACAGCAGTGGTGTATCGGTGTGCGCGGGCCGCTGCGGGCTTCAGCTTAAATGGGCAAGGGAACAAAGGCTGTTATACCATTCGTTCCTGCGACCAGTCGTTGTGCTCAAATTCCTTGTGGTCCGGCTTGGGCGGCTTTATCTCTTCCATTCGCTGTTTCACCCAGATGAGCACCTTGTCGATTTCCGCTGCAAATTCAGCCAGGGCCTTTCCCCGATGGCTGACCCTGGCCTTTTCTTCCATTGATATCTCGGCAAAGGTTTTACCAAGCTCCGGATAGAAAAAAACCGGATCATATCCAAAACCCGACTCGCCTCGTCTTGAGGTAGTTATTTCACCATCGCAACGTCCCTCCCAGGTCAAGGCAGGGCCACCGGGTGTTGCCAGGGAGAGAACACATTCAAAATGCGCTTTTCTGTTATCCTCACCCTCAAGCTCTTGCAACAGCTTGTCACAGTTCTCCCTGTCCGTTGCGTCCTCACCGGCATAGCGGGCCGAATACACGCCCGGCCTGCCGTCAAGCGCGTCAACAACAAGGCCCGAATCATCAGCCAGGCAGGGCAGTCCCAGGACCCGGGCATAATGCAGGGCCTTTTTGTAGGCATTGTCATCAAAGGTCTCGCCGTCCTCGACGGCCTCTGGCAGGGGACCATAATCCCGCAGACATTTGATTTGCACAGGGGTGTCCTGTAAAATATTTTGAAATTCCTTTACCTTGTTTTTATTGCCGGTTGCCAGCACAATGATATTATACATTTTTTTCCTCTCATAAAGACCACGTTTCGGTCCTGTTCTCTGTATGGGGTTCAGGCTTTGTTCTTCATTTCATTTTCACGGGCACGGCGAAGCTGTTTGCGTAATTTTTTATCATAACGCTCCTGCTCGGAGTAGATACAGCCGCAATAGGGCTGGCGGTAAAGGTCCATGGCTATGGATTGATCAATCCCCTGCTGCCAGCCTTCCCTGAAATCACGATAGACAAACTGCAGCCCATGCTTTTGGGCCAGCCGGGCGCATTTTTCCTTAAGCAGGGTATGATTCTGATACTTTGAATACAAAAGCGTTGTCGAAAAACCGTCCAACCCCAGCTCCGCAGCCCTTGCCGCTGCCCTTCCAAGGCGCATGTCGTAGCAGATAGAACATCGTTTATCCTCATGATGGACCACCCTGCGCAGGTACTCGGTTAATCCATAATTACGATCAATCTCCAGGGCAAACTTTTTTTTCTCTGCAAAGGTAACCAGTGCGGCGATCCGCCGCTTAAACTCCCGATACGGATGGATATTCGGGTTATAAAAATATCCGGTCACCTCAAAGGACTCAGCCCGCAGCACTTGCAGGGGATATACGGTGCAGGGCCCGCAGCAGACATGAAGCAGGATCTTCATTTTTTCACCTTATACTGCTTGGGGTCAATGCCGTAACCGTGAATCTTGTAATTTATGATGCGCAGACTGGTATCAAGGTATTTGGCCGCCTTGGTCTGGTTGCCCCGGGTGTGCTTGAGGGCGTCAATGATCATGTCGCGCTCGAAATTCTCCACCGCAACCGCCAGTGACAGATTGCCGCCCGCGTGGATGGAATCGGGACTTTGCAGGGTTGGCGGCAAATGGACGGCGCCGATTGAGTCGGAATCACAGATCAACACTGCCCGTTCCATGCAGTTTTGCAATTCACGGACATTGCCTGGCCAGTGATACTGGGTGAGCAGGTCAATGGCCGAGGTGGATATGCGCCGAATCTGCTTTTTATTTTCCTTGCAGTACTTTTCCAGAAAATATTCAGCAAGCAGCAGAATATCTGTCCTGCGCTCCCTGAGCGGCGGCAGATAAACCGGAAAGACGTTGAGCCGGTAATAGAGGTCTTCCCTGAAATGCATTTCACTGACCGCGGTTTCCAGATCCCGGTTTGTTGCCGCCACCAGGCGAATATCCGCCTTGATGGTCTCGGTGCCCCCCAACCGCTGAAAAGTCCGTTCCTGGATCACATTAAGCAGTTTTATCTGCACAGCCGGACTTATTTCCCCGATCTCATCAAGAAACAGGGTGCCGCCCCTGGCCTGTTCAAAACGCCCCTTTTTTCTCTCACTGGCGCCGGTAAATGATCCCTTTTCATGGCCGAACAGTTCGCTTTCCAGCAGGGTCTCCGGCAGGGCCGAACAGTTGACGACCACAAAGGGACCATCGGCCCGGTGCGATTTATAATGCAGGGCTTTTGCCACCAGTGTCTTGCCGGTCCCGGATTCTCCCCGCAGAAGAACGGTGGCATTGGAATCGGCAACCCGATGTATCATTTCAAAGACTTCCTGCATGCGCGAGGACGTGCCGATTATGTCGCGGATCCGGTTTTTTGAACTCAACTCTCTGCGCAACTGGGAATTTTCTCTGCGCAGGGCCTCCTTTTCCTCGTTTGCCTTCTGTACCCGCTGAACAGTCTGGGAAATCAGGCCGGAAACCACGGTAAGGAAACGCAGGTCCTGTTCCGACTGTACGCCCAGATTATCCTGATAATTGCGGTCAACCGACAGGGCGCCGATACATTGACTGCCCGCCTTGATCGGTACACAGAGAAAGGAGCTTTCCTTCTTGCGTTTGTCGCCCCTGGTCCTGGTCCGATTCAAAAAAAGTGGTTCCTCGCCGATCTGTGGCACCAAAATGGGCTCTCCCGTGGAAACAACCTTACCGGTAATCCCTTCCCCCACTCTATACCGCCCTCTCCTTCTCGCTTCGGCGCTGATACCATGCGCAACCTCTATCTCCAGCTCTCCGGTCATCGGATTGACAATGGTTATCGTCCCGTTATCCATCTCTTTTTCTTCACTGAGAATCGCGACAATCCTGCCAAGTGAATGCTGCAGGTTGGCGGATGAGGCAAGATTTTTCGTAATCCTGTACAAACAGCTTACGTTTTCTTTTTCGATGTCCGATGTTGACAAGGAGATATTTTTCTCTGTGGTCATAAATCGAATGTGAGGAATTATTGACAGTATCTGTGCGAAATGGTAATACCTTGCGTGCCGGAGGGATGGCCGAGTGGTTTAAGGCGGCGGTCTTGAAAACCGTTGTACGAAAGTACCGTGGGTTCGAATCCTACTCCCTCCGCCATACAACCGAACGCGGAGAGATGACCGAGTTGGCCGATGGTGCTCGCCTGCTAAGCGAGTGTGGGGGTTATACTTCCACCGAGGGTTCGAATCCCTCTCTCTCCGCCACCTTTTTTCCTGATTATCAATCTGTCAATACCCCCAAAGCAGGCTGCGCTTTACCCACCCTGTTACGCCTTTCCGGTGGTGGACCTTCACCCACCCGTTTTTCTTTTTCAGAGTCTGAAAAACCACTCCATAATGGGCCTTGGCCACGATCCTGTTTCTTGTTCCCGGACCGCTGCGAACATTGATCCGTTTTTTCGATTTTCTGTGGACCTTGACGATCATATGTGGCACCCTGTTGACGACTTTCCGGTTCACCCAGCCTATGGAGCCTTCGAAATCCTGCACCCGTATCCAGTTGCCCTTCCTCTTTAAAACCTTCAGGGGAAACCCTGACCCCAGTTTCCAGAGAACCTTGTAACGGGTTCCAGGGCCGGACCGCATGTTAATATTATTGCCGGCAATGGAAACCATTTGGGCAAAGGCCGCCGACGCCTGGCATACACAACCAATAACCAACAGGACAACAAGAAATGTTTTACATGTTTTCATAGAAAAATATATTATGATTGGCGAGCGGAAACCGGTCGGCTTTTCCCTGTCCGGGCCAGACGGTATCCTGCTACATTTACAAAAATGGCCTCAAAATCACAGGCATCGGTCATGCATTTCATACAGTTAATACATTCGCCGCTGCCCGGGGTCTCGTTAAACCGGATTTCGACAGGGCATACCTTATGACAGGCCTTGCAATTTGTACAGGCCTCTTTATCCAAATCGAGTTTTATCAGGCTGACCCTGTTAAACAGCGCGTAAAATGCGCCAAGCGGACACATGGTACGGCAAAACGGCCTCGATGCCAGCACGCTCCAGATGATCACGCCTGTCAGAATGCAGATCTTATTAAGATAAATAAATCCAATAGTTGTCCGTAAATCCGGAATCAGGAAAACCATTGGAATGCCTGCTTCCAGAGTACCGGCCGGACAGATATATTTACAGAACCACGGTTTTCCCAACCCAAACTGGTCAACCACAAGAAGGGGTAAAACAACAACAAAAACAAGAAGAACCCCATACTTACACCTGTTAAGTAAAGGGGGAATGGAATATTTTTTAGAAGGAATTTTATGCAATAGTTCCTGAATCAAGCCAAAGGGACATGCCCAGCCGCAGATAAAACGACCAAAACTCGCCCCCAACAACCCCATACTGCCCAGGACAAAGGTCCCAATATAATAATGGCCGGTCTGGAGGGAAAAACGCACACTGAGCAATAACTGCTGTAGGCTCCCTATCGGACAGTAGGTTGTTGCCGCCGGACAGGAATAACAATTCAAGCCGGGTGAACAGATAATTTTGAGGGGCCCCTGATACAAATTCCCTGTAATCGGGAACCCCCAGAACCCATTGATCAAAAATATCCAGACCGCCTGAACCAGCTTTCGTATGGTTTGCATCCCCTACCCTATTCCTATACATTCAAGGCAGATGGATTTAGCCTGTTCAAGAACCCGTGTTGGCTCTCCCAGCGATATTCCTACCAGCCAGAGAAGAAGAAAAAATCCCAAAAGAATAAAGGGTGTTTTCCGTAACTTTCTCTTCATGTACCTCCTCCAAGACGAGCCCGGACGGCGCGCCGCTTATCTCCAATGGCCTGCTCTTTATCACGCCGATCATCGAGGACAATATTCGTTACCACCCGCTGCGCGCCGCAGCCAAATGGGTATTCATGGATATCCGCGGCTATTTGCAACAGTTCCGATGCTGCCCCATACACGACCGTCCCCATGTCAGCAAGCTCAAATGAACACCCTCTCTTCTGCAACAACTTCTGCACACCGGCCACATAATCACCGACACTGGTTGAGCCGGTACCAATGGGGATTATTGTTATCTGCATCAATGCCATGCTACACCTATTCCTTGCCCATCGTCAACAGATTGACCAGTCTATCAAGATCATCGGCAGAGTAGTAGTCGATTTCAAGCCGTCCCCGCCCCCCGTTCTGCTGGATTCTGACCTTGGTGTTCAGGGCATTGGTCAGTTGATTGATTATGGCCTTGCAGTATGAGATCGGGAGTTCTGAATCCTGGCTTTGGACAGACGCCGGTTTTTTTCCTGAAGAAGCCTTGCTGTGCCCTGCCCTGCACAACTTTTCCGCCTGCCGGACCGAGAGTTTATCATTGATAATCCTGTCCCTGACCGCAAGCATGGCCTTCCGATCCCCATGCAGACGTAACAGGACCCTGGCATGGCCCTCGCTCATACGTTGTTCAATCACATCATCCCGAATGGGTTCAGGTAATTTCAGAAGACGCAGGGTATTGGTTATTGTCGATCGTTTTTTTCCAACTTTGTCGGCGACCTCCTCCTGGGTCAGGTTAAACTCTTCGATCAGGCGAGCATAGGCCATCGCCTCTTCAATGGCATTTAAGTCATGCCGTTGAATATTTTCGATAAGTGCCAACTCCAGCCGCTCATTGGTCGAGGCCTCATCCATGACAACCACCGGAACCTCGTCTAATTGCGCCATTTTTGCGGCCCGTAAACGCCGCTCTCCGGCTATGAGATGGTACCGGTTCCCCTGGGCCCGGGTTACCAGCAACGGCTGAATAACTCCCCGCTGACGGATGGACTCAGACAGTTCCCGCAGTTTCTCTGGATCAAAATAGCTGCGCGGTTGCTGCGGGTTTGGCTCTATTCTGTCGATATCACAAAGAAAAAATTTTTCTTTGCCATCAACCTCTAAATCATCGGGCAATAACGCACCTACGCCCCTGCCCAACACGCTCTTTGCTGCCATTGTCTACACCTTTACCCTGCGAAGAAATTCATTGCCAAACCGTACATACGCCTTGGCGCCCGTGCTGTTTTTATCATACTCAAGAATAGTTTTGCCATGACTTGGACTTTCGCTTAATCGCACATTTCTCGGAATGACCGTTTTATAGACCTGCTCCCCAAAATGACCCCTGATCTCGTCAGCGACCTGATGGGTTAGGCGATTCCTGCGGTCATACATGGTCAACAGCAACCCCTCGATATACAAACCATGGTTCAGTGTTTTTTTGACCCTGCGGATAGTATTAACAAGCAGAGCCAACCCTTCAAGGGCGAAATATTCACACTGTAACGGAATAAGGACTGAATCGGCTGTAGTCAAACCGTTAATGGTCAACAGGCCCAAAGATGGCGGACAATCAATTATAATATATTGAAACTGCTTTCGCACCGGATGCAAAATAGAGCGTAACCGCTTTTCCCGGTCCTCAAGCGAAATTAACTCCACCTCCACACCAACAAGATCAATGGATGCGGGAAGAATACTGAGATTTTTTACATTGGTCTCCTGAACACAGCCAGCAGCATCCATCGCCCCCATATAACATTGATAGATGTTCTTTTCCCTGGAGGCCTGAAACATACCAACACCACTGGAGGCATTTCCCTGGGGGTCGGAGTCGACAAGCAGCACCTTTTTCCCTTTTGACGCCAGCACTGCCGCAAGGTTTAACGCTGTTGTTGTCTTACCGACCCCACCTTTCTGATTTGCCAGAACTACCACCTTGGCCTTCATATTTTTCATATGCTGTCTCACCTTGTTGGAATAAATGATCAGGAGTATACTACAAACCTTCATTCGGGAGAACTGTTTTCATGTTTCACGTGAAACATTTTCCCTTTTCATAATAATTTTACCCATGGTGTGCGATAATGCAAAGCGACGTGCTGGTTATCGGGAGCGGGATCGCAGGGCTGTCATTTGCCCTCAAGGTTTCCTCTTTTTGCTCGGTAACCCTTGTAACAAAAAAGGAAAGAACCGATACGGCGACAAATCTGGCCCAGGGAGGGATAGCAGCGGTGCTGTCCAAAGATGACAATTTTGACCATCACGTGAAAGACACCCTGGTGTCAGGGGATGGTCTCTGTAACGAAGAAGTCGTGCGCCTGGTAGTTGAAAATGGTGAAGAACGGGTTCGGGAATTGATTGACCTGGGGGTACGCTTCCAGCAAGGCAAGGATGGGGAGGAATTCGATCTAGGTATGGAGGGTGGACATTCGCATCGGCGGGTTGCCCATGCCTTTGACCTCACTGGCCATGAAATAGAACGAGCCCTGCTGGAAAAAATAAGCCAGCGGCCAAATGTTGAAATCCTGGAAAACCACCTCGCCATCGATCTCCTTATCGCCTCCAAGGCATCGGCGGGGAAAATGCCGCCGGATAAAGATAAGTGTATTGGCGCATATGTTCTGGATCGAATAACAGGAAAGGTGGAGACCAGGCTCAGCAAGGCAACGGTGCTGTGTACCGGCGGCTGTGGCAAAGTATATCTCTACACCACCAACCCGGACATTGCAACCGGTGATGGCGTTGCCATGGCCTACAGGGCTGGGGCCCAGGTTGCCAACCTCGAGTTTATCCAATTTCACCCGACCTGTTTTTATAATCCCCGGATAAAAAATTTTCTCATCTCCGAGGCCGTGCGTGGTGAGGGCGGAGTGTTGGTCAATGCCAAGGGTGACCCATTTATGCGCAAACATGACAGGCGTGGCGACCTGGCAACCAGGGATAGCGTTGCCCGCGGCATAGATGCTGAAATGAAAACCAGCGGCGCCGATTGCGTGTATCTGGACATTACCCACAGGCAGCCTGATTTCATTCGTAACCGCTTCCCTACCATCTATACCACCTGTAAAAAATATGGTATTGATATCACAAGAGAACCAATTCCCGTGGTGCCTGCTGCCCATTATATGTGCGGCGGCGTAAAGGTCGACACATGGGGTGAAACAACGTTGAAAAACCTGTTCGCCCTTGGGGAAACCGCATGTACCGGCCTGCACGGGGCCAATAGGCTGGCAAGCAATTCACTGCTGGAGGCGGTTGTTTTTGCGGACCGGGCGGCCCGCAGGCTAAAGGAATTATGGCCGGAATACAACCAAAAGCCATTTGCAACAACTGGAACCTGGCGGGATGGTGCCGCCGGATCCATCGAGGAAAATGTACTTATCAGTCACAACTGGGACCAGATTCGGCGGCTGATGTGGAACTATGTGGGGATTGTCCGCAGAGAAAAAAGATTGCTGTTGGCCAGAAGGCGAATCACACCGATACTGACGGAAATCAAGGAGCATTTCGATGATTACCTGTTGACCCCGGATCTGGTGGAACTACGCAACCTGGCCGTTATTGCCGATTTGATCATTACCAGCGCCGGTAAACGGAAGGAATCAAGGGGGCTGCATTATATAATTGACTATCCCAAGAGAGATGATACAAATTTCCGCAAGGACACCCTGTTGTCAAAAAAGACGAACCGGATCTAACCCCAGCAGAACAGGTGGGCAGACTTTGCCGGCCGCAATATCCACAGACAACGAGAATAAGAACCATGTTGACCGCCTTGCACAAAATTGCCGAACAGAAAATTGAACGGGCCATCGCCGAGGGCAGGGGACCTGACCTCAGCCATTGGAAGAACAAGCCCCTGCCGGAAGACGACATGAAAAATGTACCGGCAGACCTGAGGATGGCCTACAAAATACTTAAAAATTCCGGCTATATACCTGAAGACCTTGCCCTACACAAGGAGATTGTCAGGACCGAAGAATTACTCACCCGGGCCACGGATGAACAGGAAAAGTACAGGCAGTTGAAAAAGCTCAATTACCTGAAGTTCAAACTGGAGTGCAACCGTGGCCGTCCTTTGTATATTGACGAGGAATCTCCATATTATGGCAAGATCGTTGACAGGGTCAAATAGCGCTTACAGATCAATGATATCGTCGTAAAACTCGCTATGGGCATGAATCTTGACACCATTACCGATGGTGGCGATATATTTTTCCTCAGCAAGATTTTTTAGAAAGGGCGAAAATGATCGCAGGTCCGCATCCTGTGTCCCGATAATCTCTCCAAGCCGCCTTCTTTTAAAGGCCGGGGTGATGCCGAGAAGATACTCATTGCGGGCGGCAGCGCCACGGGTTCCCGGCCCCTGATGGGGGACAAAGGAACCATAGGTTCCGATAATCACCTGGCGCAGGGCCGAATCTGAAAGCTCAATACCCTCAACTTCTTTCCAGGCGTGGTCATAGGCACCAAAGGTCTTCTCAATCTGCGGGTCCCGGTAGCTGACCATGGCCAGGTTGCCGGTCCGCTGGTTAAATTGAACAAAACAGCCGTAGGCGCCACCAAGCTGACGAACGGTATTCCAGAGATAGTCCCGCGACAGCCACGTCTTCAGGACCTCAAAAGAGCCGTTATATGCATCCGGATCGGGAAACAGCCTGCAGCCCTGAACATTAAAAAGGACCTCGGCAGAGGTGCAAAATGCCTGCCTGGTGGGATATTCAGGAAAAGAGGGACAAGATGATGCATCGGATGCCGGCGAACCCGGTCTGTCGGCAAGAATATCAGCTATCTGCTCTTTGCAGCGATCCAGATCATCTTTTCTGCTGGTGACAGCGGTGACAAGACGGCTTTCAACCAGTAGGGTCCTCTTTAACGTATTTAAGGTATTGAGAAAATTATCCTCATGATTTTCGTAATCGCTGACAAGATTTTTCAGAGCCAGGTAGGCCGTTGCCCCGGTTACCTGTTCGTTATACTTGCCGGCAAGACTGAGATGAGAGAAAACCCTGGTCGAAGCGAGCCCGTAGCCCTCGCTCTGAATTGAATGCTCGGCCCAGGCAAATTCCCGCTGTACGATTTCACGAATTCTGGCGCGGTCATGAAAGGAGACATTGGCCAGCACATCCCTGACCAGGGCAAGGGCATCTTCAAGATAATGGGACAGGGCCTTTACTTCAAACCATAGTATCGGCGTAACCGCTCTGGAATCACCATGCCTGGTATAGCTGGCAAAGGAATGGCTGAAGCTGCCCGTGCAGATGTTGAGACGGGTGGCAAAATCGCGGTAATCAATGTCATTGGTGCCGATTTCCGTCGTAATCGTCCCAAACAGGTCAAGATATACAAGCATATCCGCAGGCAGACCGGTACAGTCAAAACCGATATCAATATAGGAAATACCATTGGTTTCCAGCTCACACTGGATAAATGGCCTGTCGACAACAGGTTCGGAAACCGCTTGGGCAAAATCGGGACAAGGGTCCAGGTCATCGAGGGAGAGAGAAGGGAGCAGGGCCAGGGTCCGGTCATCATTGGCCATTGTCTGCAACCGGAGCAACTCCCTGGTATGCTCGACAATCCTGCGCAGGCCATCCGGACCGATCTTTTCAGCGTAGGCGGCAAGGGCGGCCTGCTCGGCCTTCAGCGTTTTTTCCATCATTTCAGGATCGGGAACAAGGCTGACCACGGCAGAATTGCCCAGCTCAAGAAGGGACTCCCGGATAATTTCTTCAAAATAACCGCCTTCCAGGGCCGCCTTTCGTATTTCGGCAAAGAGTTGATCTATCTGCAGGGCCTCAAAGGGGTCGGCCCCATATTTCAGGGCGGGCAGGGCCTTGCCGATGAGGGCCAGGCCGCGCTGGGCCTTGTTGAGTTCTTCGCGGACGGAAAATTCATACTTGTTTAACTCCGACAACACCAGGGCATGATCCAGCCCGGTGGCGGCCATGTCGGTCAGGCAGCGATTATACACCGCAAGAAACTCGTCCCTTCCGTCCTGGTCACAGCCGATCAAATAGGTGAGCATGAAGGTCTTGAAAGAAGAGGAGGTAACAAAAAAACCACCGAAATCACGACAGAGCCCGGCCTGAATTATCGCATTCTTTAAGGGGGAAGCATCGGAATTATAGAGAATATTTGCAAGAACCTGCAGGGCAATATTGCGCTTTCGCTCAAGGACGGTACCGGTCAGGGAACCGACGGCCAGAAAGGACTTGCCCCCGGTATCACTTCCAGGTTGGACCCCATAATGCTCACGGACAAAAACCGGCCCCTGAACCGATTCACCCTCCTGGATGGAAGCCCTGTGGCCGGCGGTGGAATATTGACTGAAAAAGTTGTCCTGAACAAAGGCGAGCTCATCCTCAAGCTCGGCATCGCCATAAAAAAACAGGGTGCTGTTGGAAGGATGATAGTGGCTCCGGTGAAAGTCGACAAACTGTTCATAGGAAAGCTGGGGGATTACAGCCGGATCGCCGCCGGATTCATGGGCATAGGTTGAACCGGGCATGAGCGCGGTAATGGTATGATGAAAAAGATGCCTAAATGGGTCGGAGAATGCTCCTTTCATCTCGTTGTAGACAACGCCCTGGTATTGTAACGGCTGGTCAATCTCTTCAAGGTGATAATGCCAGCCTTCCTGCTCAAAGGTGGATCGTTCAAGGAGCGGGTTGAGGGTTACATCACAGTAAACGTCCATGATGTTAAAATATTCAGTCATGTTACGGGTGGCAAACGGATACATGGTGGTATCAGACCCGGTCATGGCGTTTAAAAAGGTCATCAGGCCGCCCTTGTTGATCTCGCCGAAAACATCTCTGACCGGGTATTTTCGTGAACCCATAAGCACGGAATGTTCAAGAATATGGGCAACGCCGGTGGAATCCTTGGGAACAGTCTGAAAGGCTATACAGAATGTCTTGTTGGGATCACTGTTCTTAATCGCCAGGGCCGGTGTGCCCAATATTGCATGTTCAAAGAGGTAGACCGTGGAATCGATCTCGCCGATGAATTCTTTTCTCGCAAGAACAAACCCGTGATAGGTGGAGCCGCAGTGAAAATCTGTCATAAGGGAACCGGAAAATCAGAATTGTTTGTGGGAATCAAGCAACAGGGTAACGGGTCCATCATTGGTCAGATCGACCTTCATCATGGCCTGAAATCGGCCGGTATGCACATCGATACCATGTTGACGGACCCGGGCAATAAAGTCGTGATAGAGCTGCTCGGCAAGGGCTGGGCGGGCGGCATGTGACCAGGAAGGCCGACGCCCTTTCCGACAATCGCCAAGCAGGGTAAACTGGGAAACAACAAGCATAGCGCCGCTGGTATCAAGAAGGGACAGGTTCATTTTGCCCTGGGGGTCGTCAAAAATACGCAGGTGTACAATTTTGTCCCCAAGCCAGGCGACATCATCGGCGCTATCATCATTGTGGACCCCGAGCAATACCACCAACCCGCTCTTGATGGCGCCGGTTATCTTTCCTTCAACCTTTACTTCAGCCCGGCTGACACGTTGGATGACGGCACGCATAAAGGGAAAATAGAGAGGCAAAAAAAGGAAACAAAAACAACTGGGCAACAGAAAAGCGATCGCTGAAGAGGACCGCTTTCCTGTTGATTGATAATAATTTTTAATCGGCTTCCCAGAAATCTTCCTTGGCAGCACCACATTTGGGGCAGACCCAGTCTTCGGGAACCTCTTCCCAGGGTGTGCCTGGATCAACACCGTGCTCATAATCGCCTTCTTCGGGATCGTAAATATAGCCGCAGGGGCATTCCCATTTCTGCATGATAAACCTCCTTGGAAAAATCAGTGACAAAAGGAAAGACTATTGCCTCAATAGTAAGAAGTATAGCAAAACTGTCAAGAAGTTGCTGCATGATTACCCAGGCAGGCAATGGAATGGTTATGGAGCAGGACAACCGGTCATGGCAAGCGAACCGACATAGTTGACTATGCTGACTGCGGCAAGGGCCGCAGTTTCGGCACGAAGGACATAGGGCCCAAGGGTGATGATGTGAAAATCATTGGCCTGCGCCCAGGCTATTTCCTTTTCGTGCAAGCCGCCTTCGGGGCCGATGAGAAGCAGTATCTCACCAGCTTCTTCAAAGTGAGTTGGCAGTAAAAGTTTTTTTTGCTCCTTTTCCCAACAACAGATGGAATAACGATAATCAGCTATGGGCAATTCATCCAGCGCGGTTACAGGCGCAATGCGCATTGGCACGCTGCGACCGCTCTGTTTACAGGCCTCTATTACAATCCGTTGCCAGCGATTGATTCGGTCACTGTTAGCTTTTCTCCCTTCACAGTATCGGCTGATAACCGGGATCAGAATGTTCACACCAAGCTCGGTCGCCTTTTGCACAACTACATCCATTTTTTTTCCCTTGAGCACAACCTGGGCAAGGGTCAGAGGATAGGGATCATCAAGGCGGGCAATATATTGGCGAATGATCCGTGCCTTGATCAAATTTGATCGAACCTGCAAAATTTCGGACTGATACACGGCCCCGGAGCCGTCAAAAAATTCGATAACCCCACCAGGTTGGAGACGTAAAACCGAAAAGATGTGATGGGCCTGGGCCCCGGTCAGGGTAATGTCCAGCCCCTTGATCTGATCAGGGGAAACAAAAAAGCGTCGCATGATCAACGAAAGCAGTAGGGATCTAGTTCTGTGAAAATATCCTTTCCAAATCCATGAGCAACCGCAAGACAGCCGCCGCAGACCGGTCTGATTTCACAATCCCTGCAGGCAGAGGAACCGGCTCGATATTGCCGGGCAATATCACTGCGATAAATTTCAGAAAAAGTCTGGGTGCGGATATTACCAATGGGGGAGGGGAGTTTACGACAGGCATGCACCTCACCGTCGGGAAGAAGAGAGACAAAATTAAAGGCGGCACCACAGCCATAGCCTGCGCATCCGCCTGTATAGGGCAAGGATTTCCTGTGACGTACCAGATTAAAAAAATTGTCTTTTAATCGCATACAGGGATTATGTGCGGCTGCCACCATGTAACGCTCAAGAAAGGCGGGGAAATCCCCGGGCTGAACAGAGGCCAGGTCAGCACCTTCCCCGACCATGGCCAGCCTGTTGAAGGTAAACAGATCCACCCGCTCTCGAAGGAGTTCAGCCAGTTCAAGAACCTCGCCCATGTTGTCCCGGGTGAGAGTCAACATGACCATGGAATAGATATCCAGTTCGGCAAGCAAGTCTAAAAACCGGAGCGTTCGGTCAAAATGTCCGGAACCGCGAATATAATCATCATGGTCGGCAAGCCCCTCCAGGCTTACCTGGTAAAATTCAGGTTTTTGAATGGCAATCATTTCTTCAATCCGATGCCTGGGCATGGGATTACCCAGAACTGCCGTCAAAAAACCGCGGTCTGCCGCCTCCTTATAGAGTTCATTGAAATGGGGATACAAGAGGGGATTCCCACCGGTAAAGGTAACCT
>WFZC01000209.1 GCA_015489765.1 Desulfobulbaceae bacterium | reverse complement strand
CTGAATTTCAACGATTAATTTTCCGGGTCAATCCGAATCTCTCAAAAGGAACCGGATGCAGTAGTTAATGATTCCTAGGTTGTAACCTCCTAGCAATTCTTTCCTTATCAGATCCCCTTAGTTCAGGGGGGGGGATCTGATAAGGAAAGAATTGCGGAGCTGATTTTCACCCCATACGTTTTTGAGGCCGAACATGGGTTGACAAATATGCTCATGGGTTCCATTTAAGTGGTTCACCACAATCACTTAAAAATAGAGGTTCCCATGAGCATACTGAAGTTTATTCAAAAATTGCTGAAAATAAAAGAATATCGTGTCGTTGATTTCACTTTCAATAATCGGTGCAAAGAACTCTGGCTTGAAGTCAAACCGCATAAAAACGGTGCCCGTTGTCCCAAGTGTAACCGGCGTGGCAAAATAATCCGAACCCTTGACAAACCAAGAGTATGGCGGGATGTCCCGGTCTGCGGCAAAGAGGTCTTTCTGGTGTACCGTCCAAGGGAGATCCACTGCCGGAAACATGGCCGTGTTCAGGAAAATATTCCATGGGCTGCGCAACATGCCCGGGTCACCTATCGGTTTGAGTTCCTGCTGCTGAGTTATTGTGCTGTCATGACGCAAAAAGCCGCCTCCGAACTCTTGAAAATATCGACATCCACCTTGTCTGATATGCTTCACCGTACCATTACCAGGGTACGAAAGGACCATCGAGTCAGGGGGCTGACGCACATCGGAATCGACGAAATCTCCTATTGCAAAGGAAGAAAGTATGCAACGATTGTCTATGATCTCAAACGCTCTTGTGTTCTTTGGGTTGGACTTGGCAAGGGGAGAGAAACAATAGATCGTTTTTTTGCCGAGGAACTGAGTGGTTTCCAGCGCAGACAGATTGTGGCCGCCAGTTGCGACATGGGCCAGGCGTATATCGGAGCCATTGAGCATTGGTGCCCGAAGGCAACTTTGGTGCTGGACAGATTCCACGTCGTCAAAGCCCTCAAGGCTGCAGTGGATGAAGTGCGCAAGGAGCAATGGCGGAAGGCGGACAAAGAAGGTCGAGCCACTCTCAAAGGATTACGATGGTTGCTGTATCGTCATCCGTCAACACGTAAAGATGCTGATGTTCAGAAACTCAAGGCTCTATATATGAATGGAAACCGCCGTATCTACAGAGCCTGGGTGCTCAGCGATGAGTTCGAACAATTCTGGGATTTCAAAGATCAGGAGGAAGCCGGAGACTTCCTGGACAACTGGTGTCAGACTGCCATGAAAAGCCGTCTTGAGCCGATTAAAAATTTTGTAAAGACTGTTAGAAAGCATCGGCACCGTCTTCTGCCGTTTGTTGAAAACAGGTTAACCAATGCCATTGCCGAGGGCCTCAACAGAATTATTAAAATCGTGAAAAACAGAGCGAGTGGATTTCGTACCCTGGACGCCTTTTCCGACATGATTTTTCTCACTGTTGGTGATGTCGATATTCCGGGTCAGATTCCTGTTCGTTTTCGTACATTGTAAACTTTCTGTCAACCACTGGTCATGCCTAGGATTGCGGGAATTATGCCTTTGAGAGTTTTGGATATAGCCATATTACGCGGGTGCAGCTGGCCATGCCGGTAATGAGGGCATGTGCTTGATGAGGCGCTTACATTGGTTCCACAGGAATGTGGTAAAATTTGAAAAAAGAGAGAGGTTGACAACAAATACAGATGGGGCAAAACCGGGATACCCGGCTCATTCATACATAAACCATGTCTAATATTTCACCCGATTTAAGATGGTGAGCGCAAAGGAATAAGATAATAATTTTTAAACAAAAAAACCGGAAAGTCAGGAAGACTTTCCGGTTTTCTTTTTTTTATACTGGTGCCCGGAGCGAGAATCGAACTCGCACAGCCGCAAGTGCCGAGGGATTTTAAGTCCCTTGCGTCTACCTGTTCCGCCATCCGGGCACGGACGGCATGGTAACATTTGCTCTCCTTGTTTGTCAACGGGATTGGCAGGAGAACGTTCTCCTTTTTCCCATAAATGTTGGTTATTTTTTAAGTAAATATGCTATGCTCAGTCCCAATCAGGTCTCATATATATTACTGGCATCCCTGCATACCCATTGGTCGACCTTTAGTAAGCGCCACACCAACCCCATCTTTTTCTCGCCTCCCTTGTATGTCATGATGCCGGTATCCATCAATGACAAGCAAGGAGGCTTCCATGGCGACGCAAGGCAGGAACAGAAAAAAATATTCCCGGAAATACTGGCAGAGGCATGTCAAGACACATGAGAAGAGCGGCCTGAGTCGTGCAGAATACTGCCGGCAGCAAAACCTCTCCTACCATGCCTTGGCGTACTGGCAGAAAAAATTGGGTAAAATATCAACTCCGGCCACATCCCTGGTGCCGGTTCCTGTCGAGAAAATATTTCGTCATCCCCTGGAAAGCCAGGGAGCCGGCGTGAAAATCATCCTGAACAACACTGTTGCCATCGAGGTCACCGAACAGTTCTCACCCCAGGCCCTGCAACGGGTACTCTCGGTACTGGAGAAGCGGTAATGTTTTATCCGTCTGCTCCCATGCAGGTCTACATCGCCTCGGGAGTTACCGATATGCGCAAGGCCATCAACGGACTGTCCCTGCTGGTGAGCGAACAGATGGAACTCAATCCACTCTCCGGCAGCCTTTTCGCATTCTGCAATCGGAAACGGGATATGGTCAAAATCCTTTACTGGGATCGAAATGGCTTCTGCCTCTGGCATAAACGTCTGGAAAAGGATCGGTTCCGCTGGTCCGACACCCCGGAGGATGTACTTGCTGTACAGTGCCATGAGCTTGCCTGGTTGCTTGATGGCCTCAGCCTGGACCAACAGACAGCCCATGAGGAACTACATTACGAAATTATGGCATAAAAAAGGCTTCTTTTATATTTTTTGCTTGCAATTTCAATATATTATGGTATATATTCCGTATGCTTTCCGATGCCGCAAAATTACCGGACGATCCAACAGCTCTCAAGCAGTTGCTGGTTGATTTCCAACGTCATTTTGACAAGGAAACCGCCATACTCCTTGAGCAGATCCGGCTTCTGCGTGCCCAGCTTTATGGTCGCAAAAGTGAAAAGGTTATCCCCATAGACGGACCTCAGCCTCTCCCCCTGTTTGACATGCCTGAACCCGAGGGGCTTGAGGACGAATCGGCAGAAGAGATCCATGTTCCAGAGCATACCCGGAAAAAGCGTGGCAGGAAACCACTGCCCGATGATCTTCCCCGTGTGGAAGTTGTCCATGATATCGACGAGAAGGACAAAACCTGTCCCTGTGGTTGTACACTTAAAAGGATAGGCGAGGAGACCTCGGAGCAGCTGGACATCATCCCTGCCAAAATCCAGGTAATTCGTCATATCCGTCCCAAGTATGCCTGTCCCGAATGCGAGGGTGTGGAGGATGACGGCCCCACGGTCAAGATCGCTCCTGTCCCGGCCCAGATTGTTCCGAAATCCATTGTTTCTTCAAGTCTGCTGGCCCATATCCTGACCGGGAAATTTATCGATCATCTCCCCTTTTATCGACAGGAAAAACAACTGCTCCGCCTGGGAGTGGATGTATCAAGAACATCCATGTGCAGGTGGGCCATGCAGGCCGCCGAGGCCTGTCAGCCACTCTTGAACCTGCTAGAGGAGGAGGTTCTGGCCGGGATGTACATCCAGGCGGATGAAACAACTCTGCAGGTCCTGAATGAACCAGGTCGAAGCCCGACCAGCAAATCCTACATGTGGGTTTTTCGCCGGGGAGATCCCGACCGACCCATTTTGATTTATCAATATCACCCGACAAGAGCCGGTGACGTGGCCAGCGCATTCCTGCGTGATTTTGCAGGAACCGTGCAGACCGACGGTTATGCGGGGTATGATTTTCTCGATACCAGAAAGGCAATCCGCCATATCGGTTGCTGGGCTCATGCCAGACGTAAGTTCACCGATGTGACCAGGGCTCTTGGCAAGAAACGCAAGGCTGGGGCCGCAGACAAGGCCCTGAAGTACATCCGCAAACTGTATGCTGTCGAGAAGAGAATCAGGAACGGAGAATATTCTCCGGAGCAGATATACGAAATCCGCCAGGCTGAGTCGAAACCGGTTCTGGATGATTTTGAGAAGTGGCTCAAGAAGAAACAAAAACAGACACCGCCCAAAGGGTTACCGGGTAAAGCAGTGTCCTATACTTTGAAGCAATGGTCCAGGCTTATCGGCTATATCGAGGATGGCAATCTTTCCATTGACAACAACATGGCGGAAAACTCCATTCGTCCCTTTGTCGTGGGCCGGAAGAACTGGCTGTTCTCCGGCACTCCCGAGGGAGCCGAGGCCAGCGCTCTGCTGTACAGCTTGATTGAAACTGCCAAGGCCAATAAACTGGAACCCTGGGCCTACCTGCGATATATCTTCGATCGCCTGCCGCTGGCCGCCACGCTGGAAGATTTTGAAGCTCTGCTACCCTGGAATATTACGCGGGAGCAGCTGGCCATGCCGGTAATGAGGGCATGTGCTTGATGAAGCGCTTACGACCTTTATGAATAACCGCCCACTTGCACGGTATGACCTTTTGGTCAATGGACACTGTTCTCCGGGATAAGGCTTTTCCATTTACATAGAATAATTATGCGAAAAATCCTTCTCGTTCTGTCCCTTTTTGTGGGTATTATTCTGTGCGGGACGTTTGGGTATATGTTCCTGGAACATCTTTCCTTCTGGGATTCCATGTACCTGACCATTATCACGATTGCCACTGTCGGCTATGGTGACCTGGTCCCTTCCCATCCCGGTGGCAAGGTGTTTACCATCTTTTTGCTCTTTGCCGGGGCCGGACTGGTTATGTATACATTAAGCAAGATTACCGAGGCCATGGTCGAGGGGAGCTTGCGCAAAATGCTGGAGAGAAGAAAAATGGACAAGAAGATTGCCAGGCTCCGTGATCATTTCATTATTTGCGGTTTTGGCCGTATCGGTCAGGTGATCTGCGAGATTCTCGAGGATGCCGGTCGTCCTTTTGTCGTGATCGAACGAGATGAGGAGGTGCTGCGTGAAATAGATCAGCTTGGCTATATTTCTGTGGCAGGCGAGGCAGAAGAGGACGAGATCCTTCATGTTGCGGGGATAGAAAGGGCAAGAGGTCTGATCGCCGTTGTGTCAACAGATGCGGACAACCTGTTTATCACCCTCACCGCCCGTGGTCTGAACCCATCGCTCTTTATCCTGGCCCGATCTTCCGGTTCCCGGGGGACCCGGACCAAACTGCTTCGGGCCGGGGCCTCCAAGGTAATTTCTCCCTATTATATCGGCGCCCGCCGTATGGCCCAGCTGCTTTTACGGCCAACGGTAACCGATTTTATTGACCTGGCCATGTATGCAGGTGAACTGGGCCTGAGATTAGAGGAGATTCTTGTGTCCGAAAATGCCGTTTTTGCCGGCAAGAGGCTTATGGAATCAGGTATTCGCAAACGCCATGATATAATTGTTGTCGCCATTAAACGGCATGCCGGCGACATGCTCTTTAACCCCAAGCCAGACACCATGATTCTGCCGGGAGACATCATGATAGTCCTTGGCGAGGCGGATCATATTAGTGCCCTGGAGAAAGAGGCCTGACAAGCGCCAGCATTTCGCGCACGGCCTGGTCAAGCCCGACAAATACGGCCCGGCTGATAATGGCATGGCCGATGCTCAACTCTTCGATGGTCGGCAGGGCGGCGATTCGGGCAGTGGTGAGATAATCCAGGCCATGACCGGCATTGACCCTCAGGCCGGATTCAAATGCCAGCTCCGCTGCCTGTTCGATCAACCGAAATTCTTTGTCCCGGTCCTGTTCGGTGGTCGCATCGCAGTAGCGGCCGGTGTGCAGCTCGACAAAGGTGGCCCCAATATCTGATGCCGCCTCGATCTGGACAGCGTCCGGATCAATGAAAAGGGAAACAGGAATCGACGCCTTTTTCATGCGGGCAATGGTTTTTGCCAGTTTTTTTTCATTTTTGATCACATCAAGCCCCCCTTCGGTGGTCAGTTCCTTTCGCTTTTCCGGCACCAGGGTGATCATGTCAGGTTTGATATCCAGGGCAATGTTAATGATCTCTTTTACGGCGGCCATTTCAAGATTCATCTTGGTCTTGATGGTTTGCCGAAGAAGTCGGATGTCCCGGTCCTGGATATGGCGGCGGTCTTCCCGCAGGTGGACGACAATACCCTCGGCCCCAGCAAGTTCACAGATACCGGCGGCAAGAACAGGGTCGGGTTGGGTGCCTCCCCTTGCCTGGCGGACAGTGGCGACATGATCAATATTTATTGCAAGTTTTGGCATGGTTGTTCTCCTCAAAAAACGTTTCGATGTACATAACTGCTGCATGAGGTCCTTTTCCATCTCCCACATGGCCAGCGCCTCTTCTTCCGAGCGTTCATGATCATGGCCGAGCAGGTGCAGTAACCCGTGGATAATGAGTTCCGTGAGCCGAAAATGAAGAGAGCGTTTTGCCTGGGCGGCCTCCCGCCGCGCTGTGTCTACAGAGATAAGGATGTCCCCGAGCTCAGGCGGTTGGCCGGGAAAGGGGTCGCCGTCATCCGCGGGAAAGGAGAGGACATTGGTTGCTCTGTTGATATTTCGATACCTGTTGTTGAAATCAGCCATGGTTTGATCATCGAGCAGGACCAGACTGAACAACCGGTCTGGACAGCCTAGCAGCTTAAGAAGCCTCTGTCCCCGGTTCAACAGAATTTGTTGGTTGATTCGTCCCTTGGCGGGCGAATATTGATCAATGATATGTAGGGGCATGGGGTATCGAAGAAAACGGGCGTCTGGTGCAGGTCAGGGCAGACCGGGGACGCATCTCCAGTATCTTCTATTTTTTTCTATTCTTGTTTTTGGTATTAGAGAGCCCGTACCGATTCTTTTCCGGTTTTATGTTCGTAGGCATGGATTATCTTCTGAACCAGTGGATGGCGGACAACGTCTGACTGGGAAAAGCGGCAGAAGGCAATGCCGTTGATGTCGGCAAGAATTCGCTCCGCTTCCACAAGACCTGAGCTGCCACGCCCGGGAAGGTCTATCTGAGTGATGTCTCCGGTAACAACCGCCCGCGAGTCAAAACCGATTCGGGTCAGGAACATCTTCATCTGTTCACGGGTGGTGTTTTGGGCCTCGTCAAGGATAACAAAGGCATTGTTGAGGGTGCGGCCGCGCATGAAGGCAAGCGGCGCTACCTCAATGACCCCGCGCTCAAGAAAGTCGCGGGCCTTTTCCTTGCCCAGCATATCGTTGAGGGCGTCAAGCAGGGGGCGCAGATAGGGGTCGACCTTCTGGGCCATATCGCCAGGCAGAAATCCCAGTTTTTCTCCGGCCTCCACCGCGGGCCGGGTCAGAATAATGGAGCGGACCTGTTCCCGGGCCAGGGCCGAGACTGCCATTGCAACCGCGAGGTAGGTCTTGCCCGTGCCTGCCGGGCCAATGCCAAAGACAATATCACTCTTGCGGATGGCATCGATGTAAAGCTTCTGGTTGATACTTTTTGGGGTAATAACCTGCTTTTGCGAGGTGATACAAACCTTGTCGAGAAATATTTCCTCAAGCCGGGTGCGGGGGGAGGATTCCAGGATTTTAATGCCAAAGGCAATATCCTGGCTAAAAACAGGGTATCCCTTGTCGATAAGGGAATAGAGTTGTAACAGGGCTGATGCGGCCAGCTCCACACCATGGCCCGGACCACGTATCTGCAGTTGACTCCCCCGGGCGGACAGGGTGACCCCGGCCGCCTGTTCGACCGAGCGTAAATTCTTATTCAGATCACCGTACAAAACCCGGGCAATTTCATTGTCGTCAAATTCCAGGTTCTGGACGGTTTGCGTATTGAGAGCAGAGGCGGATTTCAAGGACTATTTTTACTTCTTGTCTGCGGCTTTAACCTGTTGGTCGATCATCTTCTGCATTGCAGGCAGAGAGCGGTCCCGTACCCGGTGACCATTGATAAACAGGGTGGGAGTTCCTGTGACATCGGCCTTTTGGGCATCCATCATATCCTTGTACAGCTGCTGCTTGGTTGTTGGGTCCGCCATATCCTTTTTAAATTGTTCCATATTCAGACCAATTGATTTGGCAGCTTCGTCAATGGCCTTTTTGCTTAACTGTCCGGCGCTGAACAGGGCATCATGCATCTGCCAGAATTTTCCCTGCTTCTGGGCGGCAATGGCAGCCAGGGCAGCTGTTTGCGCCATGTTGTGCATACGCAGCGGCAGGTTTTTAAAGACGATTTTCAGGTTTTTCGGATTTTTTTCGAGCACCTGCTCGAGCAGCGGCTGAATCCTGCCGCAATAGGGTCATTGAAAGTCCGAAAACACCACCAGGGTGACCGGAGCGTTTTCATTGCCGACAAACGGCGCTCCCGTGATATCTATTGATTGGGTGACACTGATAGCAAGGGCAGTGTATGTCTTGGCTGTTTTGCTGATCAGGTACAGGAACTCGCCCCGGGGAGCGATATCGATGGCGGTGACATCCTTGTCCACAGGGATGGAGCCAAGTTGCTTGCCCTCCGGGGTGTAAACGTACACTTTGCTGTCAGCGCCGAGGACAAAAACCTTTTTGTTGTCAAGGGACTGGACAAAGTCCAGGGGTTCGGCCTGCAGATTCCATTTCTGTTTCACGGACCAGTCGATGGCGCCTGTCTGGTCGGTCTGGGTCGCCTGAAGGGGCAGGGCCGACATGAGAAGACAGACGGTTGCGTAGATAATTTTTTTCATATTTTTCCTGTAAATGGTTCCCGTGGGGGTAATAGTAAAGGATTTCGGAACCCGGAGAGAACACTTTTTCTTCTTGTATGTTTTCAGGCTTTGGGGTTCCTTGTTGCCTTTGTCGTAATTCGTCCCTTTTGTAGATACCTTCTTGATGGAAGGTGATCGCATCTGATTTATGACATATCTGCAAGAGAACTGCCAATAAATATAATGAGCTGACTGCCATTGCGCAAGTAACAAGGAAAAAAAAGAGACAAACCAGCATGGCTGGACCATATTTTCCAGTCGCGACCACAACGAATGATGAAAATAGTCAGAAACAATATAATTCTTTGGAAAAAAGGCATGCCCTGCAGGCACAACAGCAGCTTGTCATCTTGTTGATAAACGGCTGTTGTCGTGTATCTATCTCAGTTCTTCCGAGATACCGAATGAATCGGTGCGTTACCCGTCTATGCCGGGGTTGACGAATCCGCCGAAACTGATTATCTGTTAGTGTTCATCGCGAGAGTGGCGGAATTGGTAGACGCACTGGATTTAGGATCCAGCGCACCGAGTGCATGGGGGTTCAACTCCCCCCTCTCGCACCATAAACGAGAAAGACTGCCGGCCATAACAGGCGGCGGACCAGCGTATAAATACCGGGTTGTCCCTCGGGTGAGGGCAGGGAACCCCGGGCAGAACTGTACATTTTTCCGGCAGGTGTCATTGGGGCCGGACAACGACAAAAAAGGATACCGTTTCCATGGAAATCGTAGTTGAAAACGTAAGTGACCTCGGGAGAAAGCTGACAATAACCCTGCCAGCGGACCGTGTGGGCAAGGAGTTGGATAAGGCCTATAACAAATTGAAAAAAGATGTCCGGATCAAGGGGTTTCGCCGGGGCAAGATTCCACGAAGCGTGCTTGAGAAAAATTACAAGGAGCAGGTCCAGGCCGAGGTTGGTGATCAGCTTGTCCAGGAAACATATTTTGATGCCGTGGAAGAGAAGGGGCTCGATACGGTGGTTCATCCGGAAATAGTGGAGCATAATTTCCCCGAAGATGGCACGTTTTCCTATGTTGCCATGGTGGATGTCAGGCCGGTTTTCGAGCTCAAGCAGTACAAGGGCCTGGAGATTGAGAAACCCTCGACCGAAGTTACCGAAGAAGAGGTGGACGCCAGGATTGAGGAGTTACGCCGCAGCCATGCGGTTATAAAATCCGCTGATGAGGACCATGCCATAGAAAAGGATGATCTGGTGATTGTGGATTTTCAGGGTTTTCATAACGAAAAACCAATGAAACAGGTTCGTAATACGGATTATACCATTGACGTTGGCCAGGGCCGGCTGGGCGAGGAATTCGAGAGCAAGTTGCTGGGATTGAAAAAAGGAGAAAAGACAATCTATGAGATTGATTTTCCGGTTGACTATCCCAACCCTATCCTCGCCGGCAAAACCGTTGAATTCAAGGTTGACATCAAAGATGTCAAGGTAAGGATCAAGCCCGAACTCGATGATGAATTTGCAAAGGATATCAATCCTGATTACGAGAGCCTGGAAGACTTGCGCATGGAAATTCATGATGAGCTGAAACAGGAAAAGGAAAAGACCCTTGAAGGCGAGCTGGACGATCGGATCATGGAAAAACTAATTGAACTGCATCCCTTTGAAGTTCCGGAGCGGTTGGTCATGTACGAGGTGCAGGAGATGGTCAAGCAGACCGAGGAAAATCTCAAGCGCGGTGGCATGACGTTGGAGTCGGCCGGAATCAAGCTTGAAGAACTCATTGAGCAGAATAAGCCGATAGCCGAAAAGAGGGTTCGAGGTGATTTCCTGTTAAAAAAGGTTGCGGAAGTTGAAGAGATAAAACTCTCCGATGAGGATATCGAGCAGGGGTATCAGCGTATTGCCGATGAGTATAATATGTCCCTGGACGAGGTGAAAAGCTATTTCAAACGAAGAGAGGAGATCCTTCCCTTCATCAATGAACTTCTCAACGAAAAGCTGCTGACCTTTCTGCGGGAGAATGCAAAGTTTACGGAAATAGCTGCCGAAAATAAACAGGAAGAAGAGAAAGAAGAGGAAAAAGAATAATAATCCACGTAGCTGAATCATTTCGGACTATTTTCATCATTTGAAGTCTACGCTTATCTGTTATGGCCGGCCAATCTGGTCCAGCCTGCAGGTTTATCCAAAAACAGGATTACGCGTGTTATTGCATGTGCTGTAGGGGCGAATTTATTCGTCTTTAACCCGTTGAATTACCATGATAACCATAAGAATTTCGCGATGAAGCCGCTCCTGCGGCTATGGTTGCGGGTAAAGCCCGCCTTGGTTGTTCAGTTCATACCGGAGAGGAAAACATGAATTTGGTTCCCATGGTTGTCGAGCAGAGTCCGCGTGGTGAGCGGGCATTTGACATCTATTCGCGTCTGCTCAAAGAACGGATAATATTTCTTGGTTCCCAGGTGACCGATGATGTGGCCAGTGTCATTATCGCCCAGTTACTCTTTCTCGAGGCCGATGACCCGGACAAGGATATCACCTTTTATATCAACTCACCCGGAGGTTCGGTTACCGCCGGACTGGCCATCTATGATACCATGCAGTATGTTCGCTCCGACGTGGCCACGCTCTGCATGGGGCAGGCGGCCTCGATGGGGGCGCTTCTGCTGACTGCCGGCGCCAAGGGCAAGCGATTCTCCCTGCCCAATTCCCGCATTATGATTCATCAGCCCATGGGAGGATTCCAGGGACAGGCAACGGACATTGATATCCATGCCAGGGAAATTTTACGGATGCGCAGTGATCTCAATAAAATACTTGCTCACCATACGGGCAGGAGCGTGAAAAAAATCCAGAACGATACCGAGCGGGACAATTTCATGAGCGCTGAAGAGGCAAGAAAGTACGGTATTATTGACAAGGTCCTGAGCCGTCGCGAAGATGTCGCCGAGGAGAGCAAGTCGTGAGAGATGATCATGATAAACATACCATGGCCTCCTGTTCCTTTTGCGGAAAAAATCAGGACGAGGTCGGCAAACTGATTGCCGGGCCGGATGTTTATATCTGTGATGAGTGTATCAATCTTTGTAATGAGATTGTGGTTGATTCCTCCACTGACGATGAAACGGAAATCGCCGGTGGAACGTTGTTGAAACCCCGGGAGATCAAGGAGCATCTTGATGAGTATGTTATAGGACAGGAATATGCCAAGCGGGTCCTGTCCGTGGCTGTTCATAATCATTACAAGAGGATCGGGCCGCATGTTGACGGGGTGGAAGATGATGTCGAATTGCAGAAATCCAATATCATTCTCATTGGCCCGACTGGCAGCGGCAAGACGCTTATGGCCCAGACCCTGGCCCGTATTCTCAATGTGCCCTTTACGATCGCTGACGCCACCACCCTTACCGAGGCCGGATATGTTGGTGATGACGTGGAGAATATTCTTGTCAATCTCCTCCAGTCGGCTGATTATGATGTGGAGCGGGCCGAAAAGGGTATAATCTATATCGACGAGATTGACAAGATCGCCCGCAAGTCAGATTCAGCGTCACTTACCCGTGATGTTTCCGGTGAAGGCGTGCAGCAGGCCCTGTTGAAAATCATTGAAGGGACCATGGCATCGGTGCCGCCCAAGGGCGGACGCAAGCATCCGCAACAGGACCTGGTTCGGATAGATACAACCAATATACTCTTTATTGTCGGCGGCGCCTTTGTCGGCCTGGAATCGGTTATCAAGCGCAGGACCGGCACCAAGGCCATCGGCTTTGGCGCCAAGGTGGTGAGTGATAGCAAAAAAAGTTTTGGCGAGATTTTGTCCGCCATTCAGCCGGAAGATCTGCTTAAGTTTGGTCTTATACCCGAACTGGTCGGCCGGTTGCCCGTGGTCGCAACCATGGAAGAGCTGGATGAGGATGATCTGATCAGGATACTGAAAGAGCCGAAAAACGCCCTTACCAAGCAGTATCAAAAGCTCTTTGAGTTTGAAGGCATAACCCTGCGTTTTACGGAGAGCGCCCTGCGGGCAATCGCGGAAAAGGCCCTTGAGCGTAAATCCGGCGCCCGTGGACTCAGATCGGTCATGGAAGAGGCCATGCTTGATGTGATGTATGAGTTGCCGTCGGACGAACATGCCAGTGAATGTGTGATCAATGAACAGGTCATCCGGGAGGGTGAGTTTCCGGTGGTCCTGTATAATAATCTGGAAAAGAAGAAAAGTGTCTGAAGAATATGAGCGAACTGACGCCTGATATATATCCCCTGATGCCCCTGCGTGACATTGTTCTTTTCCCGGGCATGGTCGCCCCCCTGGTCGTGGGACGGAAAAAATCCATTCGGGCCCTGGAAAGCGCCATGGAAAGCCGTGCCCTTGTTTTTCTGGTTACCCAGAGGGAATCCGCTGTCGATGATCCGGAACCTGAACATCTGTACAAGGTGGGAACGCTGGCTTCGGTGATGCAGCTCCTCCGTCTGCCAGACGGCACCATCAAGGCCCTTGTCGAGGGCAAACGCCGGGCAAGGATGACAAACGTATTGGCCGGGGCTGATTTCTTTTCTGTTGAAGTTGAAGAACTGCCCGATGTTGATCGCAACAGTGAACATGTTGCGGCCTATGTGCGCGAATTGAAGCGCGCCTTTGATCAATACGCCCATATGAATAAAAAGCTGCCCAAGGAAGTGCTCAAGTCAGTGACCGCCGTTGAAGATCCTTCCAGGCTGGTTGATCTGGTTTGTTCCCATCTTCAGCTGAAAACAGCGGAAAAACAGGAGATCCTTGAACTTACCTCGGTGATCGCCCGTATTACCAGGGTGCTGGAGGTGATTTTTCGGGAGATCGAGCTGTCGGAACTGGAAAAAACCATCCATGCGAAGGTGAAAAAGAGAATGGCCACCACCCAGAGGAATTACTATCTGGGTGAGAAAATCAGGGTCATTCAGGATGAGATGGGCCAGGGTGAAGGCGGAGATGATCTGGCTGAACTGGAGCAGACCATTGAGAAGAAAAATCTGCCTGAACTGGTCAGGGAAAAGGTTAGCAAGGAGCTGAAAAAGCTGCGTCTCATGCCGCCTATGTCTGCGGAAACAACCGTTGTCCGTAACTATATAGACAGTATCCTCAGCCTGCCCTGGACTGAAAAAAGCGAGGCAAAAATTGATATTGACCGGGCCCAGCAGGTCCTGGATGAGGACCATTACGGCCTGGAAAAACCCAAGGAGCGCATCCTTGAATATCTTGCAGTCCAGACCCAGGTAAAAAAGATCAAGGGGCCTATTATCTGCCTGGTCGGTCCTCCCGGCGTGGGCAAGACTTCGGTCTGCAAATCCATTGCCCGGGCCATGGACAGAAAATTTATTCGTCTTTCCCTGGGAGGTGTCCGTGATGAGGCCGAGATTCGTGGTCATCGCCGGACCTATATCGGGGCCATGCCGGGGAAAATTATCCACTCCATGCAAAAGGTCGGGGTCGTTAACCCGGTGTTCTGCCTTGATGAGGTCGACAAGATGAGCGTTGATTTCCGGGGAGATCCTTCGGCTGCCCTGCTCGAGGTCCTTGACCCGGAACAGAATTATGCCTTTAATGATCATTATCTGGATTTGGATTATGACCTGTCCGAGGTATTTTTCATTACCACTGCCAATACCCTGCACGGTATTCCCCTACCGTTGCAGGACCGAATGGAAATTATCCAGCTCAGTGGCTATACCGAGGAGGAGAAGAAAAATATCGCATCGGGTTTTCTTATTCCCAAGCAGTTGGAGGCCAACGGTTTTGCACCGGACAGTATCAATTTCAGTAATGGGGCCATCCTGGAAATCATTCGGCGCTATACCCGGGAGGCCGGAGTAAGGAACCTGGAGCGGACAATCGCCGCTGTCTGTCGCAAGGTTGCCCGCGATCGGCTCAAACGCAAAGAACTGGACCGGCAATATCGGATATCCATGCAATCGGTCGGGAAATACCTGGGAGTGCCCAAGTTCCGGTTCGGGCTGGCTGAAAAGCGTGATGAAATCGGCTTGACTACCGGTATGGCCTGGACCGAGGTCGGGGGCGAATTGCTGCAGATCGAGGCCACCATCATGCCGGGAAGCGGCAAGATGACTGTTACCGGCAAGTTGGGTGACGTAATGCAGGAGTCGGCCCAGGCCGCCTTGTCGTATGTCCGTTCCCGGGCCATGAGGTTGGGGCTTGAGCCCGATTTTTACAAGTCCATTGACATTCATGTCCACGTACCCGAAGGCGCTATTCCCAAGGACGGACCATCGGCAGGCATCACCATTGCCACCAGTATTGTCTCCGCCATATTGAAACTTCCGGTTGACCACCGGCTGGCAATGACCGGCGAAATAACCCTGCGCGGACGTGTTCTTCCCATTGGCGGCTTGACGGAAAAACTGCTCGCGGCCCGGCGGGGAAATATCACCAGGGTTCTGGTGCCGGCGGAAAATGAACGGAACCTGCAGGACGTGCCGATGAAGATCAGAAAGAGCCTCCAGATCGAGCTTGTAGACGATGTTGACGAGGTGTTACAGAAGGCGTTGATTGTCAAGGAGGGTGAGACCATATTCAAGGATGTGCCGCTTGAATCCATTTTTGGCGATTTTACGGTTTCATCGCATAACACGCCCGCCCAATAACCGGTTTCATGCCTGTTTTTGCCTTGGGCGTGCCGGTTTTTTGCTTGCCTTTTCTTTCTCCTGGTCAGCGTCTTTTTTGCTTGACGGACATAGGGTAAACTGGTAGAAACACCACATCCTTTTGGGGCGGTTAGCTCAGCTGGGAGAGCATCGGCCTTACAAGCCGAGGGTCACAGGTTCGAGCCCTGTACCGCCCACCAGAAGTTTGCGGGGTCGTAGTTCAGTTTGGTTAGAACGCCGGCCTGTCACGCCGGAGGTCGCGAGTTCGAGTCTCGTCGGCCCCGCCAGTTTTATCAATGATTACGGGGTAGTGACAACCCTGTAATTTTTTTACATAAGCCGTCTGAAGAGCCATGCTTTTCAGACGGCTTTTTGTTTGCCAGGGTCTTGGGATTTTCTTTTCCCTCGTAAGTACGTTTGTTCAAAACATATTCTGCCCAGGTCGGGCGGCTATTTGACATTTGTTTTTATATCCAAGGTATGCTACCGTAGCAGGCGACGTGTTTTTAACTGCTGTGAATTGCGCAAACAGAATATCAAACAGAATATTGCGGGAAAATGGCGGCAAGTCGCAAAACTTCCAAACTGGCACGGGCTCTGGAAAAAGACCTGCAGGGTGGGCAGGTAGTCTATAGACATTTTCAGGAAGGGAAAATTTCCATCTTACGAGACAGCCGTGACAGATATTTTACGGCAGTATCCGGACCGTGGAGCCAGAAAAGAGCCCTGAAAGTCGTTGCGATATCGATTCTGGTTGTGGCATCTGGGCTGCTATATTTCAGGCAGGAGGAGTCCGAAAAGCGCGAACCCGTCAATGTGAACCGGATGACCCCGGTAACATCGATGACTGCAAAGACCAGTCATGGTATCCGGCAGACTTTTCAGAAGAATACGTCTCATCTATCAGCGATGCCTTCCGGAAAAACAGAAACCCAGATGTCCCAGGTGCAGGGGGTGGCCAATGCATCTCCTTGTATGTTGAAAAAGTCGTCTTACGGGACAGCGCAATTTAGTTTTGACCGGGAACTCAGGTTTGCCCGCAAGTGCCTCGGCGTTACAGGCGGCAGTATCTATTGCTGGAACGACCGGCAGGGGATAACCCATTTTTCCACAACCGGTTTTCCTGAAAAAGAGTATTTTTCACCGAACTGGGTCAAATATTAACTGATCGATTGGAGTGTTGAGCTTCTGTTCTCTGTTTTTCCGCACATTACCGGCAATCTGGTCCTTCTTTTTTTGCTTGGCCCTTAATCCACCCGAGCCGAATATAATATTGCTGCCCACAATCCTGCCATTGTTCACAACAATAATCTATTGCTACCTGCTGCGGCCGCTCGTCTGCTTTGGTTTCTGTCCGTTGGGTCATCTTTCGACAGGTTCCCTTGGAGCTGGTTTGCATGCGAAAGAATTTGCATCGGATACATGTCGTGTCAGTCATATGTATGATCCTGGTGTATAGTATTGCGGGAGCAGCGTGAATAACAGCAGTCTTGGTTATTACAATTTTAAAAATCGCGCCGCCAATTTATCCCTACTCCTGCCACAAGAAATTTTGTTCTTGATTTAACTTCAGTTCTCTTTTTCGCCCCCACAATTAGTCTTGGAACGGAAAAAGTTCAACGACTATTTTTTTTCATTTGCCAGATGATTGCTTTTTTTTTTGCGCCACAAGTTTATGGTAAATTTTTCATTGAAAAACAGCTTCAGTCTCTTCTCTTTTAACGAACTTCCCGTTCTTCTGTATCTTTAGTAACACTATATGTGGGGCAGAAAATATTTGTATGGCTCTATATGTTGTGTTATAAACAAACAGGCGCAATTATTTCATTGTCGCTGTTAGCTGACGCAGAATGAATATTAACAGTATCATTTCCGTAAAAGGGGAGGGGAGCATGACCAGGGATATGGTGAAACAGCAGTTGAGTGATACGGCTGAAGCCGTGTTGGCCAGACGATATTATCTGAAAGATGAAAATGGAACACCGCTTGAGAACTGGGAAACTCTCTGCCGCCGGGTGGCAAATGCTGTTGCCGTGGTGGACCGCGAAGATGAACAGTATGAGTTTTTTCGGGAAAGCTTTTTTAATATGATTTATCATCTCGATTTTCTTCCTAACTCTCCCTGTCTCATGAATGCCGGCACTGATCTTGGTCAGCTGTCCGCATGTTTTGTTTTGCCGGTGGAGGACTCCATGGACGGTATCTTTACCTCCATCCGCAACGGGGCCCTTGTCCACAAGACCGGCGGCGGCACCGGCTACTCCTTTTCCCGGCTGCGTCCCAAAAATTCAGCTGTCCAGTCGACCCAGGGTGTTGCCTCCGGTCCCCTTTCCTTTGCCGCCGTGTTTGACGCAGCCACGGAAACCATCAAGCAGGGCGGCAAGCGGCGGGGCGCCAATATGGGGGTTTTGCGGGTAGACCATCCGGACATCCTGGATTTTATCCACGCCAAGGAGGATCAGAGCCGGTTCACCAACTTCAACTTCAGCGTTGCCATCACCGATCAGTTTATGCAGGCTGTTCGCGATGACAAGGAGTATGACCTGATTGATCCATCCAACGGCAAGGTTGTGAAAACCTTGCATGCCGGCAAGGTCTTTGCGGAAATCGTTGACCTTGCCTGGCACAATGGTGAACCGGGTGTTCTCTTTATCGATGCTGCCAACCGCGGCAATTCAACCCCCCAGCTTGGGGAATTCGAGGCCACCAATCCCTGTGGTGAGCAATGGCTGTTACCCTATGAATCCTGTAATCTTGGCTCGATCAACCTTGAGCGATATGTGCGGGACGGTAAGGTGGACCGGGAGCGGCTGGCAACAACGGTCAAGCTGGCCGTTCGTTTTCTGGACAATGTCATTGATTGTAACCGGTTTCCTATTCCAGAAATCGCTGAAATGACACAGAAAACAAGAAAGATCGGGCTTGGGATCATGGGCTTGCACGACATGCTCATCCAGCTTGAGCTGCCCTATGGTTCCAAGGAGGGCCGGGTGGCTGCCGCCGATGTCATGCAGTTTATCCGTCGGGTGGCGGAACAGGCCTCAATAGCCCTTGCCGAGCAGAAGGGAGCGTTTCCTGCCTATGATGCCAGGCACAATAAATACCCTGGCCGCAGAAATGCTGCCCTGACCTCCATCCAGCCGACCGGAACGGTTTCAATGATCGCCGACTGTGCCTCGGGCTGTGAGCCCTATTTTTCCATTGTCACCGAGAAAAATGTCATGGACAATGATCTGTTTCTCATGGTGAACAAACATTTTGAAGCCATTGCCCGCAAACACGGGTTTTATTCGGAAGAGCTGATGAAAAAGGTGGCGCAGTCCGGGACAGTCATCGGCCATACCGAGATTCCTGAAAAATGGCAGGAGATCTTTCGCACCGCCCAGGATATCCCGCCGGAAGACCATATCAAGATGCAGGGCGCCCTGCAGGCAAGCGGTGTTGATTCCTCAATCAGCAAGACCATAAACCTGCCCTCGGATGCCAGCAAAGATGATGTCCGCCTGGCCTATATGCTTGGTTTTGATCTCGGTTGCAAGGGGTTGACCGTGTATCGTGACGGTTCCCGCGACCACCAGGTGTTGAGTACGGTCTCCGGTAACAGGAAAGAGACGGCCCTGGTTTCATCGACCGGCCTGGTGATCAAGAAGAAACTGCCGGATGTCCTCAGCGCCAAGCGGTACCGTCTCAAGGACGCCAACCGTAATACAATATATCTTATTGTCTGTTTTGATGATGATGAAAATCCCATGGAGGTGTTTGCCAAATTCCCCTTTGACAACCGGGTCGATCTCAAGGACAAGTCAACCATGTGGACCACCACCTGCCGTCTGGTTTCCCTTGCCCTGCGCTATCAGATTCCCATGGAAGAGATTATCAAACAGCTCGATCGTTCCAGCGGGCACATGCTCGACCTGCCTGCCCAGCTGGGCAAACTCCTGAAGTCCTTTATGGCCGGAACCCAGCATGGCTTTTCCTCCATCTGTCCGGAATGTTCGGGCAAGTTGATCTTTGAAGAGGGATGCGAGATCTGCCGCGACTGCGGGTATTCCAAATGTTCCTGATTTTTTTTTAATTTTTTGATGGTAGCGCTTTTGGAAATATCATATCGGGAGATGTAATGGCGAAAATCGGAAGAAATCAGCCCTGTCCATGCGGTTCAGGGAAAAAATACAAACATTGCTGCCTGCCGCGGGTGCAGGCCGGTCAGCCGCTTGCACCGGAAATGGTGCAGCCGGCAACTTTTTCATTGCGGGCCGAGGTGGAAAAGCTGCAGGTTGCCGCCGGGAAAAGGGAAAAAACATTTTTTGAATCCGGGGTTTTTATCCTGTTTGCAGATGAATATGGAGATGGCTGGCTGCTTGAGGTGGTGGAAAGTGATGCCGTTCAGGTCGCCCGGGCAGGAAAACCGGTAGAGATTGATCTCATGGAAAACACGGAAACCATTGAGGTCAACTGGAGCCATACCTATGAGCTGCGTGATCGTCGTATGTTTGTTACCTCTTACACGGACAGCCGGTGTTTTGAACTGGAGAACGCGCCCTGCCAGCAGATACGGGCCGGCATCAGGCGTATCCGGAAGCGGTATACCCCCGAGGTGTTGGGCATGGTCCACGTTAATACGGAAAACGTCAATACGGAAAAAGTCGGTACGGCAGATGATTGATTACCGGAGTCAAGTAGTTGGACGTTTTTTCCTTACCGGTAGAAGCTGCATGATATAATGGCTTTCAGCTCCACCGGCCGCCGCTGGCTTCGTTTCGTCCCCATGGGTCTGGTCATGGGAACGATTTTTTTTCTTTCCAGTCAGCCGGGCGATACTCTGTCGCTTCCCGATATTCCCAATCTTGATAAACTGCTGCACGCGGGCATTTACGGTCTGCTTGCCGCCACAACCCTGTTTGGAGTCGGCACCGAATCATGGCTTGGGCGGCGGCAGTTATCCGGCCTTTTTGTGGTTCTCTTTTGTATGTTGTACGGGATAAGCGATGAGTGGCATCAATCATTTGTTCCCGGCCGCACGCCCAGTATATGGGACCTGGTAGCTGATACGATTGGGGCCACTGCTATGGTCATTTGCTGGTCCCGATGTTTTTCTTTCCGGGCCAACAGGAAAGAGACAGGAGCCGGCGATAATGA
The DNA here is from genome assembly GCA_015489765.1 of Desulfobulbaceae bacterium. GTDB lineage: Bacteria > Desulfobacterota > Desulfobulbia > Desulfobulbales > Desulfobulbaceae > DRLX01. The sequence continues at coordinate 10,321 of WFZC01000209.1, read as the reverse complement.
CAAGGACAGTGTCAACCAACCTCATTAACCGGAACCCGTCATTTTTTTCCGTCATGCCCGAGGCAGGGTGTCATTCTCGAAATTTTTGGTCGGGAACGGGCATCCAGTAAAAAAAGTTCGGCACAGGTCAGGTGCTGGATCCCCGCCCAACAGACTGCGGGGATGACGGGAAGAACAGACCTCCCGTGGATGACGGGGTAGAACAGACCCGTCCCGGGGCTGATGATCCATAAATGGATGCAGACCCTATTCCTGTCTGCGTAACAGTTTTGCCATATCTTTGGCAAAATAGGTAATAATAATATCCGCCCCGGCCCGGCGGATGGAGAGCAGCGTTTCCGCCATCACCTGTTCACCATCGATCCATCCCTTTTCGGCCGCGGCTTTGATCATGGCGTATTCGCCGCTGACATGATAGGCGGCAATGGGCAGGTCGAATTCGTCCCGCAGGCGGTTGATAATATCAAGGTAGGCAACCGCAGGCTTGACCATGAGAATATCGGCCCCTTCTTCAACGTCAAGGGTCGCCTCCCGCAGTGCTTCACGGCTGTTGGCCGGGTCCATCTGGTAGCTGCGGCGGTCGCCGAATTGGGGTGCGCAGTCAGCGGCGTCCCGGAACGGGCCATAAAATGCAGAGGCATATTTCACCGCATAGGACATGATCGGTACCATGTGAAAGGAATTTTCGTCCAGCACCGACCGGATTTCACTGATCCTGCCGTCCATCATGTCCGAGGGCGCGACCATATCGGCCCCGGCCCGGGCATGGGAGAGGGCGGTCTTGGCCAGCAGCTCGAGGGTGGCGTCATTGTCCACCTCCTGGCCGACCAGGCAGCCACAATGGCCATGGTCGGTGTATTCGCAGAGGCAGACATCGGTAATGACATTCATCTCCGGAGCGCTATTTTTTAACTCTTTGATGGCCTGTTGGACAATCCCGTTTTTGGCATAGGCCCCGGAGCCGACAGCGTCCTTTTTTTCCGGCAGGCCAAAGAGAATCACGGATTTGATGCCGACCTCCATGCATGCGGCGGCCTCCTGTTTCAGCTGGTCCACGGAAATACGGTACACCCCGGGCATGGACGGGACCGGCTCTCTTTTGCCCTTGCCGGGCATGATAAACAGGGGATATATCATCTGCGACGGTGACAGCCTGGTTTCGCGGATCATTGCCCGCAGGGTGTTGTTGCGCCGCATGCGCCGTGGTCGGTATTCCGGGAAAATCATCACGTCCTCCTACTCCTTTTTTGTACTTTCAATCTCTATGGCCAGGGCCTTGACCTTTTTATGGAGATGGCTTCGTTCCATCCCTATCTGCTGAGCGGTTTTTGAAATATTACCATTGTTTGCAATCAGCCTTGCCTTCAGAAAATCATGTTCAAAACGTTTTCTCGCCTCCTTGAAAGGAAGGCCCTGGTAATCAGCGCTGACAGCCGGCATCTGTTGTGTTTGGTCAATGGAGCCGCCAAGAAGCATTTGCACGTCACATGGCCGGATGATCTGTTCCGGGCTCATGATGAGCAGCCGTTCCACCATGTTTTTCAATTCGCGGATGTTGCCCGGCCAGTCATGCTGCATGAGAAGACGGATCGTCTCTTTTGAGAATTTCTTGTTTCCAAGACCCTTTCTTTGAAATTGTTTTTGAAAACTTTTGATCAGTTCAGGAATGTCCTCCCGCCGTTCGGCCAGATCGGGGACCAGGATGGGAACAACATTGAGGCGATAGAAGAGGTCCGGTCGAAAATTTCCGGCCTCGATTTCCTCATTGAGGTTTTTATTGGTTGCCGCCAGAATCCGGACATCGACGTGGATCGTCTTTGATCCGCCCACCCGTTCAAAACGCTGTTCCTGGAGGATGCGCAAAACCTTGGCCTGGCTCTTCAGGCTCATATCGCCGATTTCATCAAGGAACAGGGTGCCACCGTTGGCCTGATCAAATTTTCCCTGTCGTTTTTCGGTGGCGCCGGTAAATGAGCCCTTTTCATGACCAAAGAGTTCGGACTCGATGAGATCATCGGGGATCGCGGCACAGTTGACCTCAACAAGTGGATGTTTGCTGCGCGACGACAGCCGGTGAATGGTCTGGGCCACAAGTTCCTTGCCGGTACCGTGCCCGCCCAGGATAAGGACCGAGGCATCGGTGGGTGCGACCATTTCTATCTGCTGTTTAAGCCTGAGGACAGCGGGGCTGGAGCCGGTAATGTTTTTTTGTTTCGGTCCAGCGGCCCGGAGCAGCCTGTTTTCACGTTCAAGACGGGCAAGGCGCAGACCGTTTGATATGGAGAGAATGACCTTGTCATAGGAAAGCGGCTTTTCAATAAAATCAAAGGCCCCGTTCCTGGTGGCCTGGACAGCGGTTTCAATGGTGGCATGTCCCGAGATCATAATGACCACCGGATCAAAACGTTTTTTTATGACTTTCAGGGCCTCAAGGCCGTCCATCCCCGGCAGCCAGATGTCAAGGAGAACAAGGGGGATAACATCGTCGGCAAGCATGGCTATACCCTCTTCCGCCGAGGCAGCGGTCAGGGAGTGAAAACCTTCATCGGCAAGAATACCGGACAAGGCTTCCCGGATGGGAGCTTCATCATCGATGATCAGGATGGTTTTGTCTGGCATGGTGGGCGTGTGGCCGGTTTCCCGGGCCGGTGATTATAAAATCCATGAAACAGGGAAGGATTATCCGTTTGTTGTTTCCACTATTTTCGGTCGATGTTATCAGGAATTGAGCGGGAGCTCAACCGTAAAGATGGTGCCGGAAGGGACATTGTCACGCACGAGAATGGTGCCGTTATGTTCGGTAATAATGGTATGGGTGATGGCAAGGCCAAGACCGGTCCCGGATTTGCGGGTTGAAAAATAGGGCTCGAAGAGTCGGGTTTTGACGTGTTCATCAATGCCGGGTCCGGTGTCGGCAACGGACAGGATAACGCTGTCCTGACTCAGGTCAAGGGTGATATGGATATTGCCGCCCTCGGGCAGCACTCCGACCGCATTGTCGAGCAGGTTGATCAGTACCCGTTTTATCTGGACCGGATCAAAGGAAAACGAGGGAATATCAGCAGTAATATCAGTGGAAAATTCAATGTGTTTATGTCCCTCGCGATAGAGAACCAGGGTGTCGCGGACAATGGCCGTCAGGTCGCTTTTTTTCTTCCTCACCCGCGGCATACGGGCAAAATCGGAAAATTCACTCACCAGTCGTTTGATTTCATCAACCTGGGTAATAATTGTTGCCGTACACTGGTCAAAAATGGCCTTGTTGTCAACAATGACATCGAGATACCGCTTGCGGAGCCTTTGTGCCGATAACTGGATCGGGGTGAGCGGGTTTTTGATCTCATGGGCGATGCGGCGGGCGACTTCCTGCCAGGCGGCAAGGCGCTGGGCCTTTTCCAGGTTGGTCAGGTTGTCAAAGACGATAACATAGCCGATGGATGCCCCCTCATCATCGAACATCCGGGTCACGTTGACCAGCAGGGACAGGGTCTCGCCCGGCCGGATGGTCAGGCGCATATGGCGTTCAATGGAATGTTTTTTTGATTCGTGCAGCTCCCGAAGAAAGTCTTCAAGAATCATGACATGGGACCGGGCAAGCACCTCATGGAAATCCTTTCCCAAAAAATCATCCGGGTTGATTGCCAGCAGATGTTCGGCAAAGGCATTGACCGTGGTAATGACAGACTTTTCATTGATGGCAATAACGCCGGCGGCAACATTTTTGAGGATGGTTTCCAGGTACTGACGACGCTGTTCAGCAATGGTGGTGCTTTGTTGAAGGGCCTGATGGGCCTGGGCAAGCTCCCGGTTGCCGGCAAGCAGGTCAGCCGTCATCTTGTTAAACGAGTCCACCAGCAGGCCCATTTCATCATCGGATTCCTTTTCCAGGGTGAAATCAAGGTCACCGTCAGCAACCCTGCGTGTTGCCAGGGCAAGTTTGTTGATTGGGCCGGTCAGGGTCCGGGCGATATAAAAACCAAACCAGATGGCGCCAAAGAGAATCAACAGGGTGATGATCAGCAGCATGATAATCAGGCTGAGTTTGATCGGCGCCTTGAGCATGACCAGTTGTTGGTAATCGGTTATTCCCTGGGAAACAGTATGCATCAGGGCGATTTTTTCAGCGGGAATGAGCAGGGTGGTGACCAGGAAAAACAGGGGATGGTTAGGGGCGGTCAGGTGCAGGGGAACAACGGCCTGGACAAGTTCTCCCAGGGTGGTTGTCACGGTAACGATTTTGGCCCTGTTCTCTTCCTCGGCCAGGCGAACAGCCTCGGTCGGCGTTGCCGGCAGAACAATGGAGAGTAGGCGCGGCCCTCGAACCTCCAGTTGTTTGCGCCGGCTGGCGTCAAGCAGGGCCAGGCCGTCGGGGGCGCCTGGCGGCGCAATGGCAAGGGTGCGCTCAAAGAGTTGTTTCAGGCCAATGATGTCATCGGTCCGGACCTGGCCGTTTTCCATGAGCAGTGCCACCTGGCGGCCCATGTTTACCGCCCGTTTTTCCGTGTCGTGATAGAGTGACTGGGCCAGTTTGAGCGAGGCCTGCAGGGAGGCTTCCACATTGGAATTAAACCAGTAATCCATGGAGGTGGAGAGGAAGCGCAGGGCAACAAAAAAGAGTATAATGGTGGGGACAATAGACATGGCAATAAAAGAGATGACCAGCCTGCTCCGTAGTTTTGAGCCCAATATCTTCTGCTTGCGCTCGAAGATAAGCTCCACCAGGTTACGCAGCACCAGGTACAGCATGAGCAACAGCAACAACCCGTTGATATTGATCAGGGCAAAGATCAGGACAGTGCTGGAAATGGGAAGTGAGTTTTCCCCCTTGAGCAGGCCGGTCTGCAGGTATCCGAGCAGCGGAATCAGCAGGGCACAGAAGAGAATTACATAGCGGATTAACCGTTGTTTTTTCTTTTTCTGTTCCGCGGTCAGCATTTGATACAGGTAAAAATTTATAAAATTATCATTACTCTGGGCAGTATCTTCTTTTCTGTTACGTTCCTGACTGGAAAAACAGGTCCGATTGCCATGGATCAGTAGCGAAACTCAACGGTTCGCCAGTCGGTTTCCACGTCCCAGAGTGAGGTAAAGGGGAGAATATAATGAATGCCAAGGGGCAGGGTCGTCTCGGCAAGGGTTGCCTTGATCTTCAGGGCATACGATGCATCGGCAATGAGTTTGTTGCGGGCAATGAGCGGAAATCCGTTGAGTTCCGCCATCAGCTGTTTGGCCTCCTTCAGGGAGCGGGTCGTTACTATCTGACCGTTTTTTTCAGAAAATGTGATCCCGTATTCCTGTTTGATGGAATCGTATTTCAGTCTATGGGTAACAGTTGTTTCGACAAGGGTGGAGTCAAACCAGGCCGTGCGTATTTTGTCGAGTTCGATGTGGAAGGTAAAGGTGACCGGCAATCCGTTGCGCATGCCGTCAAGCATGTCACTGGTAAAACCGTTTTTAACGGTTGCAAACAGGATGAGATGGCTCTTTGAGGTGGTTATGATAATGTCCTTCAGGTCGGGATCTTTCTGCTGACCTGCCGATACCAAGGGGGCAAATAGAGACGAAAAAAGAATGAGAAGAAGAAAAAAGCGGATATGTTTCATAGAGGGTAGCATTAAAATTTAATAAAAAAGGTGGGATAATAGTTTTTTATCGCCTGTATCCCCGAATTTATGGAACATACATGTTTATTGTGCTTTGAAGGTGACCTTGATAAGTGTGTTTCTAAAGTGAATCCGTAGAAGCATCCGAATAAAAATGATCGTACTTTAGCTGAGTTATTTTGAGTACAAATAATTTTTCAAAGATAACTGAATGGGCAAGAGTTGTCCAATGAAAATGACGGGATGTAAGGACCCCTGAAAAAGAACGGAAATTATGGGGAGCGGGTGCGCTATTTAGTGTCCTGAAAGGACCTGGCACATTGGACGGCATTTTGCCAGCGACTAAAAAGAGGTAATATCTTTTTTTGATCTTTTTGCGGCAGATAGGTTATGTGTGATGTTGTTTCCTGGGTCGGATCGGTAGTTGAAATTTGAAAGAACCCCAAAGTGACGCCGGCAAGACGGGCGATACCAATACCTGTAATGTCAGGGGTATGAGTGGTTGAGATCGGAATGCCGAGCAGGTTTGCCTGAAACTGCATAAGAAAAGAGTTGTTACTAACCCCACCGTCAGCCATGATTCTTTCGATGACAAGGTTACTGTCCTGTTGCATGGCCTGAACAATTTCATAAACACGATAGGCAATTGATTCCAGAACCGCGCGAATCATGTGTGCCTTTTGACTTGCCCTGGTAAGCCCGAAAAAGGCGCCGCAGATGTCACGTTGCCAATGGGGCGCGGCCAAACCAACCAGGGCGGGCACAAAATACACACCGCCGTTATCCGGTATACTATCAGCCAGCTCCCCTGTAGTTGACGCGTCGTCAATGATTTCTATCTGGTTTCGCAGCCATTGGATTGAAGCGCCGGCGCTATACATGCCTCCGTCCAGGTAGTATTGTGTCTTCATTTTTGGAGTTGTGGCTGCAATTGAGGTAAGAAGACCGTGTTTAGAACAGGTGAAGGAATCACCGATGTTCATGAGCAAAAAGGCGCCTGTTCCGTAGGTTATTTTCAGACTTCCCTTTGTTGTGCATCCATGGCCGAAAAGCGCGGCGGGTTGATCCACGGATGAAGCGGTTACAGGAGCGGTTACGCCTGATAGTATGCTCGGGTCGACCTTGCCGAACAGGTGTGCGCTGGGACAGGGTGTCGGCAATATTTCCCTTGGTATGTGAAAGAGGGCCAGGAGGTTCTTGTCCCAGTCAAGGGTGTGGATGTTAAAAAGAAGGGTTCGGCAGGCTGTCGTATAATCCGTGCAGAATATTGTGCCACCGCTAAGTTGCCAGAGCATCCAGGAGTCCAGATTTCCGATCAGGAGGCGGTTGTTTACAAGTGCCTGCTGTACAGCTTCTACATTCTCCAGAAGCCAGGCAAATTTTGATGCAGAAAAATAGGAATCAGGGACAAGGCCTGTTATTTCCTGTATTTTTGTTTGATCAAATTTTGTTTGATCAAACTGTCTGCTAAGCTCTCTACACCTGTTTTTGGTTCTGGTGTCCTGCCAGCTGATGGCATTATACAGGGGCTTTCCGTTTTGTCGGTCCCAGGCAATGACGGTTTCTCCCTGGTTGGAAAGGCCCACTGCCCGGATCGAATCCGGTGGTCTTTTTTCCATGACCAGGCGGCTGGTTTCCAGGATATTATGAAGAAGAAGTTCCGGATCCATTTCCACCCACCCGGGTTGCGGGTAGATTTGTTCGTTATCCAGAGAGGCAACTGCAATAATTTCTTCCGCCCGGTTTACGAGAAGGGCTTTGGTGGCGGTTGTGCCCTGGTCTATTGCAAGGATGTACTCCTCCGCCATGGTTGTTTATTCTCCCCGATAACCAAAGCGGACCATTCCTGTCTGGATCAGGAAAAAAAGACTGGCAATAGCTGTGAAAACCAGCATGTTGATGACCGTGGCCAGGGCGAAAAGTTCCGGTTTGATTCCATGTCTGAGGGAACCCCAGGCAATGGTGGGTAAGGTCGGGATTGCACCGAGATTGTAATAGGATATTTCAAGATTGTTAAAAGCGAGAATAAAACTGACCAGAAAGGAGCCAAGAATGGCCGGCCAGATAGTCGGCAAGGTGACTTCCCAGAATACCTGGGCAGGGGTGGCACCGAAAACCATTGCCGCATCATCCATTCTCCAGTCATACCGTACCAGCTGGGCCAGGATCACAAGGAAAGAAAAGGCAATATCCTCTGTCGTATTGGCGATAATGGCTGAAATGAGTTTTCCGCTCATGCCCATTACATTGGCATTGAACATCAGCGTGGAAATTCCGATTAACAGCCCGGGGACAAAGAGTGGAGATATGTAGAGCAGGATCATGCCGCCACGCCAGCGGGTACGATATTTGAGCAGACCAATGACGGCCGCCGTGGAAAAAAGCGTGGCCGGAATAGCGGTAAACAGGCCGATATAAAAACTGTTTTTCAGACCGGCGTGGAAATCACTCATGCCGAGAAGCTTTTGGTACCACTCCAATGTCCATTTGGGTGGAAAGGGCCAGATGATATTGTGGACAAAAGAGTCGTAGGTGATAAACAACAGAGGGAAATAGAGAAAGATATAGAGCAGAACAAGGAGGATGACCTGTCCTGTCTTGAGGGCTGATGCCTGGTGATTGATTGATGCCATGTGCTTATTCCCCGGCTATTTTTCCCGTGTATCCGGATCTGTTCAGGTTAACGGTTTTAAAGACAATAAAGACAAAAAGCAAGGAGATGGTGAACATCAATACCCCCATTGCCGCTCCAAGGGCCCAGGTACCGGTGGACCCGAACTGGTGAGCTAGGATGTTTCCGTACAGGGCGCCGTTCACCCCGCCCAAGAATTTAGGGGTAATGGTTGCGGCAAAAGTGGGGATGAAAACCAGGGCCAGGCCAATACATGTTCCGATCCAGTTAAGGGGCAAGGTTACTTCCCAGAAGGCCCTGAGTGGACTTGCGCCGTTGATCATTGCCGCGTCCAGCAGCTTGAAGTCAAAGGTGAGCAGCGACAGATAAATAGCGAGCACCATGAAGGGAATCCAGAGATAAACCAGGCCAACAGCAGTGGCATAATGGGAATACATCAAAAAATGTAATGGTTTGAGTCCGATATTGCTCAAGAACATGTTGACAACGCCAATGGGACCCAGGATCTGTTGCATGGCGGTGACCCGAAGGAGAATACCTGTAAAAAAGGGCGCGGCGGTCAGCATGGTTAAAATGAGTCGATATCGACCGCCATATTTGGCGATATAATAGGCAACCGGCCATGAATAAACCAGACAGATAAAGGAGACGGCCAGTGACATGGTCAGTGAACGGAAAAGAAAGGTAAGGTATGTCTTGGTGGTGAGAATGGTCAGGTAATTGTTCAGGTTCCAGTCGGCGATCATGGTATAGCTTTCCGTTCGCCAGAAACTGTAAATCACGATGGTGGCAAGAGGAAGAAAAAGAAAGACAATAATAAACAGGGCGCCCGGCAGACTCAGGGCCAGGGCCTTCAGGTCCTTTGAATGGAGAAATTGTTTACCAGTCATGCGTAATCTTCTCCGTCTGCAGCAAAGGAAAAACCGGAGGACGGAAGCCAGGAGACGTCAACTTTTCCACCGATTTCCAGGGATTCGATATCCGGAACATCACTGATGACCATTTCCTCATCATTTTCAAGAATGACAAAATAATCGGAATATTGTCCTTTAAATATTATATCGCGCAATCTGGCTGCCAGCACTATGCTTCCGTTGACAGGAGTACTCGTGCCGCCAGGATTGATGTGCATTTTTTCGCTTCGGAGGTAATATACTATCCTGTCACCAGGTTTTATTCCATGGGGGGGCGGTACCTTGACTTCAATTCCTTTCCAGTCAAGGATGGAAAAATCCTTTTCCTGTCTGATGACTTCCCCGGATATGGTGTTGTTCAAACCAAGAAAGGAGGCAACAAAGGCGGTTGCCGGTTTTTCGTAGAGCTCAAGTTTATCCCCGACCTGCTCAAAATGACCATCCTTCATCACCGCTATCCTGTTGCTCAGGGTTAAAGCCTCTTCCTGATTGTGGGTTACATAGACAAAGGGGATCCCTATTTCCGCCTGAAATCGCCGCATCTCCACTTCCATTTCTTTGCGCAGTTCTCTGTCCAGGTTGGCCAGCGGTTCATCAAGGAGCAGAATATCCGGTCTGGCAACAAGGCCACGGGCAAGGGCAACACGCTGTTTTTGCCCACCTGAGAGCTGATTGGGAAAGCGGTCTTCATAGCCTTGCATACGAACCAGATCAAGCACCCAGCTCAATTGTTCCCGTTGATGCGTGGGCGACATCTTTTTCATTTTCAACGGGAAGGCAATATTTTCGCCAACGGTCTTATGTGGAAAAAGCAGGAAATCCTGGAAAACCATGCCGATACCACGTCCATAGGGTGGGTTTTTGGTAACGTTTTTACCACCGATAAATACAGACCCCTTGCCTGCGGATTCCAGCCCGGCAATAATTCGTAGTAGAGTGGTTTTCCCTGAGCCACTGGGGCCGAGAAGGGCAAAAAATTCACCTTTTTTGACCTCAAGGCTTACGTTATCAACAGCACGGACGCTGCCGAACTGTTTTTCCACTTCCACGAGCTGGAGTGCGTATGATGATGTTTGCATCTTTAAAAAAATATAAAAATTTGTTTTTATCATGGAACGGGCTGGCCAAGGCGCTGATATCGGGCCAGCCCTTGCCTGCTACTCCAGGATATT
>WFZC01000208.1 GCA_015489765.1 Desulfobulbaceae bacterium | reverse complement strand
ACATTGAGAATGCCGATGAGTTTATCTTCGGTCTTGTAAACACCGGTGAAAAAAGAGCCCTGGATTCCACTCATGTTTGCGGGCGCAGGTTCGATCCGGTCCGGATTGGCCATGACCACGTCGCTGATCCTGAGGACCAGCAGGCCGATATGTTCTCCGGGTGCATTGACAATGATATTGCGCGGATCATTACCGAGATCGGTTTCTCCTAGTCCCAGTTTTTTCCCCAGATCAACGATGGTGACGATCTGGCCGCGCAGGTTGAGGATACCGGTGACGTAATCAGGCGCCTGCGGCACCTTGGTCATTTCCATGAGTTTGTTGATCTCCTGCACCTTCAGGATATCCATGCCGCATAGGGCATTACCGACATAAAAGGTGGCAAGTTCAAGGATGTTTTTTTCAGCTTCCGCTTGGGTGTCCATAAGATGTATGTCCTGTAAACTGGTAATGTTTTTTTTAGGTGGTGTTACCTTGGTGGCATAATAATGAATCCGCTTCGTTGTTATGACTAATCTGGTTCAGGAGTTCCTTCTTACCCGCAGAGCGGGCAGGCAAGTATTCCTGATCCGTCAGGCTGTGTCACGTTCACCGCAGAGCGGTGGAACGAGAAATTTCCATCCTTCAGGGGATTCATGGTTAATCAATGGTAAATTTTTCAATAAGGCTACGCAGGTCGGACGCGTAACGTTTCAGCTCATTGGCCTTTTCCTTGACCGTTCCGGTTCCCTTGGTAATTTCACCGGCAGCATGGCTGACCTGGGAGATGTCGGTGGCAATTTCATGGGAAACGGTCGAGCTTTGGGCCACATTTTCGGCTACTTCGCCGATGCCCTGCCCGGCCTGCTGGATATTGGTGGTCAACTCGGTCATAGTTCCGGCCTGCTCATCAAGGGCGTTGGCAATGTTCGTGACGATTCCGTCAATTTCATTGATGATCTCGGTAATGGTCTTGATGCCGCCGACCGTGACATTGGTGGAATTCTGAATCCCTTCGATCCGCTGTTTGATCTCTCCCGTGGCCTCGGCCGTCTGTTTGGCCAGGTCCTTGATCTCATTGGCGACCACGGCAAATCCCTTGCCGGCCTCACCGGCCCGGGCTGCCTCAATGGTGGCATTCAAGGCCAACAGATTGGTCTGGGAGGATATCTCGGTGATGGTTTCAGTTACCTTGCCGATATCCTGGGCGGAATTGCCGAGTTCATCGACCTTGATCGAAATATCAACCGCCTCCTTGACCGCCTGATCGGTGATATCTTTTGCCTTGGCCGTGGAGGTCCGGATTTCTCCGACCGTGGAGCCGATTTCTTCGGTTGCCGCGGTCATCATGTTGACATTTGCCGCCGCCTCTTCAGTGGCCGCGGCTACACTTTCCATGTTGGAACTCATCTGGTTTGCAGCCGCTGCCACGCTTTCGGACCGTTCCGCCGTCTCCGACGATTCGGTATCCATCAGGTCGGCAACCTGGGACAGGCTGTCCGAGGATTGGTGCAGGTTGCTGCTGTTCTGCTGAATATCCTGGACCATTTTGCGGGTGTTGGTAATCAGGGCATGGACCGAGGCATTGAGCTCGGAAAATTCATCCTGGACAACGGCCTGATAGCAAGTCTTGCACTCGCTGCAGGATTTGTATTCACCACTGGTTATCTTCGGGCATTGTCTATTTGATGACGCAGAACCCGCCTCTTCCCAGCAATATCCGGTTTGGCCATACATAGTGCATTCTGTTTTACCACAATTCATGGTGGACGAACAGTTGATGCCGGCAATGTTTGAAGTGTCGGCCTGTTGTCGGAGATCTCCAGTTGCTGCGGCTTCAAGGATTTTGTTGACCTTGTACAATGGCCTGTCGATCAGGTAATGAAAGATAAAAAAGACAACCGCCAGGACAACGACAAGGGCAAGTGCTCCGGCACCGACAATGGTGAGCGCAGATTTTTTTGCCGCTGCCAGTTTTGAGGTAATGTCCATAGGGATGATGGTTACTCCGACCATCTTGCCGCTGAAATCAGGGATCGGCGTATAAACGGTCAGGATGTCTCTACCCTCTTTCCCGTCTTCAACAATGGTTTCCTGCTCATCCTGGATGACCCTGTGCAACAGGGAAAAGCTGTCCGGGGAAAGATCCCCGGTGGTGGTGTGTGCCTGATATTTAAATCCGTCCCCAGTTGGGACAACAACCGCGATATCGATTCCGACCTCTTCCTTGATCTTTGCCAGCAGGGTGTCGTTGATCGGGGTGCCGAATTCCACTGACCCGACAGGACGCCCTTCATAGATGACGGGCACAACGGCGCGTACCGATACACCGGCCCGGCCTACCTCCAGCCCGAACGCGTCTTGGTGGGTGCGGTTGACGGCCAGGACGGTAAAGCGGAAGCTGGAGAGGTCATCTCCGTATTTGGACGGTTTCTGCAGCCGCAAAAAGGAGGTGGCCGGCGGCAGGTGAAAGTGAAACACATTGAGATCAATAATCTTTTTAAGATCATTGTAAATGGGCATGGTTACCCCAAGCAGACCGGCCCTGTCCCGTTCACCAAAGTATTGTTGCACCGAGGGAATGTCGGCAACGGTATGTGCCAGCAGTCGTAATTCAGTAGCCCGTTTATCCACCAGTTGCCGCTTCACCCGGTGTGCTTTGTGGCTTAGATCCAGTCTTGCTGCCGTAAGCACTTGATTGATAGTACTCCGGTACATCAGGATGACCGGAATCGCGATCATCAGGCCTATGATTACACCAAGAGCGACCAGGGTTTTGGTTTTCACCCTTTTGGGAGCCAGTTTGCTGAAAAATTTCATAGGGATTCCTCTATATTTTGTTTCTTGGTGAACCTTTTAATTAAACCGTAAAACGATTAATCATTTCCCGCAGGTGTTGGGCCACTGAATTGAGCTTGTCGGTACTTTTTCTGATTGCGGCCGAACCCTTGGAAATGTCTTCGGATGCCTGGCTGACTTCACCGATATCCTGGGCAACCTCTCCGGCAACCGTGGACACCTGGGCCACGTTTTCCGTCACCTCCTGGATGCCAATGGATGCCTGACTGATATTCTCGGCTATTTCACCCGTGGTTGCCGACTGTTCTTCAACAGCGGTCACAATGGAAACGACAATGGCATTGACCTCGCCGATGACCTTGGTGATCTGCTGGATCTGGCCGACCGTGGCAGTGGTTGAATTCTGGATCGAATCAATACGGGATTTTATTTCACCGGTGGCCTCGGCTGTCTGTTTGGCAAGTTCCTTGATCTCGTTAGCGACCACGGCAAAGCCCTTGCCGGCTTCGCCCGCCCGGGCCGCCTCGATGGTGGCGTTTAAGGCCAACAGGTTGGTCTGTTCGGAGATCTCCGTTATGGCCTCGGTCACCTTGCCGATTTCATTGGCCGCGGTCCCCAGTTCATCTACCTTTTCCGAAGCTGATTCCGCCTCTTCAACAGCGGTCTTGGAAATGGCCTGCGCCTTTTCCGTGGACCTAGCAATGT
>WFZC01000207.1 GCA_015489765.1 Desulfobulbaceae bacterium | reverse complement strand
GGGCTCGGAGATGTGTATAAGAGACAGGGTAAAGATATGTTTTTCGTTCCGCCGGGATATTGTTATGCAGAAGTAAATCAATATTCTGGCGGGGGTCGGTGCCTGTATCCTTTGTCGCATCGCCCATCTGAATAATCATGTTGGTGCCTGGCGGATAGTCCACATTGCCGGTTGGGGGCAGGTTGAAGCCCCACCAGGCGGCCAGGGAAAAGAGAAAACGGCCGTTTGTTCCCCACTGCGGCCTGTCCTTTGCCAGATAAAAGATAAGGCCGCCGCCCTCCGAGTGACCGGCATACCCCACCCTTGTGGTGTCGATCATTGGAGCAAATTGTTCGACAATACTATCAAGAATTGTCAAAAGCAGCTCCGGGTGAAAATCGGGGTTGGTATGTTCATGGGGCACGAACACACAATTATATCCCTGACTGGCAATGAAATAGAGTAAACTATAGTAGCTTTCGGAATGATACATACTGTAGCCGGTAATAAAAAATACCGTGGGTCGCTTGCCGGTCATGTCGGCCGGGGTGTAAAGATCGACCTTGAGATAATCCTTATTGGCGTAAGCCGGCCAGGGGCTGGCAACGGAAATCTTACGCACAGGGTGCTCCCCCATGGCACCGTACATGCCGCCTGATAAGGGCTGCGGGATGGCGTCATCTGTATACACCGGTACCGGCATGGCAACATTGTTGAAAAGCAGCAGCTCGCATTTTGCCTCAAGCTTATAAGAGTTGTGAAAGAATACCCTGGCCTCGTATATCCCCTCGGGAGTGTCATTATTTAACGTAATCTGCACTGTTCCATCTTTTATCCCTCCGGTCCAGTGCCACCCGACCTGGTTGTCCCAATTGCTGGCTGCTCCCTGTGGATAGATCCCCACCCAATCATCATCATTGCCTTCCAGGTTTTGCACATTCACGATAACGAGTCCGTCCGGGGCAAAAACATTTTTGACCACGGCGATATGAGGCGTTTGCCCCAGCAACAGATGGAAAACCGGCTGCAGATGTTCTGTGTCAGTGCCACCGCATGCCGGAGACAACCCAAAAAAGATGGCAAGACAGGCCATGCCAAAGGTATAAACAATCTTTTTCATTTTATTCCTTATTTATCCCAAAAAACCGAGGTTATTGGAGGGAAAGCTGTGCAGGTTGGGAAAGATGACATCCAGGTCCGCTGATGATGCCCCAAACCAGGAGGCAATGGTTGCCAGGTACTGTTCCACTGCGGTTGTCGGAATGACCCGGTCTTCGATGGCATCCGGAGAATTGGCCGCAATCTCCGGCATAAGGCCGTAGATATCACCACCGTTGACGGCCCCGCCCATGACAAAGGCATGGCTGCCCCAGCCGTGGTCGGTTCCGGCCCCATTGGGGGTAATGGAACGGCCGAAATCGGAGATGGTGCAGGTGGTGACATTGTTTTCCAAGCCAAGCTGGTGCAGGGCATCGGCAAAGGCGCCCAGACATTTATCAAGATAATCGACCTTGTGGCTTTCCGCATCCAGAGGTGCGGCGTGGGTGTCCCAGTCATGGTAATTGACGAAATATATCTGTCTTTTCGGGCTTCCCGGCAACCGGTCCTTGACGGACAACATCTTTGCCACCGCCGCCAGTTGGTCGCCCAACTGGGTGCCGGACTCGTGGACGCCGTCGGGAAAGGTAAAAGAGGTCGCGGTATCAAAGACCTCGCTGAGATCATTGGAGAGCCTGATTGACCGCCTTCTATTGTCGGCAAAGGATTTAACCAGCAGATTGGGATGGCTGGAATCCCGGGCAAGCAGCTGCCGGTAGACCTCGCCGAGCCTGCCGTCTTCCCGAAAGGCGTAATAATCATCAAAGGCGTAAATATCATCACCACCAAACTCAAAGGCCGGTTGGCTGCCGCCCCGCTGCATCAGGTTTTTACCGCCGACCGTTATGTTAAAAAGCTCCTGAGCGGGATCGAAGATGTCCGCCAGTCGGGCCGCCCAACCTGATTTCTCAGCCCGGGCGGCATTGGCCGTCATCCAGAGATCACGCTGGGTATTATGGGCAAACAACTGGTTCGGCACCGGGGCGCCGTTTTCCACATCAAGCTTTGTTACCGGCCGCACCAGGGTCCCGACATTGGCGATAACGGCAAGCTGATGATTGGTAAAAAGCTCATGCATCCGGGTCATGGTTGGATGCAGTCCATACTGTACGCCGTCATTATACGTTGCGGGCGTCAGCGGCAACAGGGAAGAAGCCGGCAGGGCCATATTTTCCCGGACCGTACTGTAGGCGGAATACGACACTCCTGATCTCGGCACCACCATGTTAAAGGCATCAGCACCCCCCTCGAGAAGGACGCAGACAATGGCCTTGTAATCGTTGCCGATGGTCGCGGCCATGGCCGAACCAGAGTGTCTGATTGCGGAGACAAGGGGGGTAGTGCCCACAGCCGTGGCCAGTAACCCCTTGATAAATTGTCGTCTGTTCATTGATTTTTTCATAACCTTTTCCCTTTCTCTCTATCGCTGGACCGCATACTGGGCCGATGTCATGACCAGGGCGATCAGATTTCTGGTCAGAAAATCATGCTCGGTGGTGTTTCGGTTCTCCTGGATAAACCGAAGCAGAATCTGCTTCATCTCCGGCGTCATTCTTCCGGCCAGCAGGAGGATATTCAACCGCTCCAGCAATTCGTTATATTTCCCGGCATCAAGAAGGTTTTTTTCTGCGGAAACATCAAGATGAGCGCCCACCTCGTAGGTATCATAGGTGTAGGTTTCCAGGGCAAAGGACATGAAGACATGATGGAGGCCGTCAATTCCCAGTACCATCCGCTCCGGAGACACCAGGTTATGCTCCTTGAGGTCGGCAGGTCCGTCATCGGGGGTGAAATAATTAAAGACGGTCAACGACTCCTGGGCCGCATTCTGCTGGAGAAAACTCCTGGCCGCTTCAAAATGAAAACAGTTATAGGTATAGGTGGGCGAGCTGTCATCTTCGCCCCGCCGATGGCAGACCTTGTTGTGGGCATGGAAGCTGCGCCAGAGATGACTGATACCAAGCAGCGGTTCCCTGACCTTGCCAAAGGTCTGCGGATGGGAGTCCGCACCGTGCAGGGCCTCGGGATCAAGGAGAATCGCCTTTATTACCGCCTTCATATCACCACGCACGCCGTGACCATTGTCGGCAAAGGCTGCCGCCACCCTGGATATATAGCCGGGCGAGGGATTGGAAGTCACCAGCCGCTGGATCAACTGTCGTCCAATGAACGGCCCGACATTGGGATGATGAAAGAGCATGTCAACGGCCCGGTCCAAATCCTGCTCGGCGCTCTGGTTTGCCGGGAAATTCGTTGTCAGGACATGCTTGGCGCCGGTGTCATGGTATTCCGCGAAGGCGACCATGGGTGAGGTCCGGGCGTGGTGGGTATTGTAGCCACCGCCGACCTCAAAATAGCCGTTGTCATCACTCCAGCCGGTAAAGACCCGGGCCATTTCCCGGATATCATCCTGGGTATAGGTAGGCAGTGGCTTGCCGGTGACCGGATCATTGATGGTTGTGCCGTCCTGGTTGAGCCGGTACAGGCCGATGGTGAAGAGCTGCATCACCTCGCGGGCATAGTTTTCATCCGGATGGTTGCCCTTTTCCGGATCGGCCTTGGCATTGCCAAGATAACTGAGATACTTGCCCATCATCGGGCTTAAGGATACATCCTTGAGCAGTGTTCTGAAATTACCAAAGGCGTCCCTGACCAGGATATCATAATAGGCTGCCAGGCCATCGGGTTCGTTGATAAGTGGGCCAAACTGAGAAGTGACAAATATCTCGCTTAGGGCAAAGGCTACCCGCTGGCGGAGCTGGTCATTGCCGTTGATAACAATATCCCACCAGGCGTCCCTTTTGGCGATATGAACAAGATCGCAATAGGTCTTCCAGGCGATACCGGGAAGACGCTGGTGCATCCAGGCAAGATGATAGGAGGGCGGAGCTGCAAACTGGTCCTTGAGCCAACCATTAAAATCACCGCTGTTGGCCAGGGTCGTGATCTCATCCATTTTAGGCCCAAATGTTGCCCTTGCAAGAAAGGCGGAAGCCTGGGCCGCGGTCACGGTACTGCCTGGCGGAGGCGGACTACCATGGCTACGGGCCGCCAGAATCGGCGGCATGGTCAGGATAAGCGAATGGGCACCGGCCATCACGTGTCCGCCAAAGAGCAACAGGCCGGCAAGCATAACAATACCCGCAGAAAAAGCGGCCCTGAAATTATTTCTTTCATGTTTTCGCATCGTTTTGTCCCGAAAAGATTTTGTCCCGAAGAAAAATTGGTATTTATAATGATCAGATGGCGTCGTAAAAAGATGTGCATTCTTTACGAGATCATAATTGTCAACATTCCAGTCGCTTCAACCCAGCACACAGTTCCCCATCCAACAAGATGACCAGTTGCAATGGCAACAAAGAGCAACTGCCCAGTCCCCGACCAGGATAAATAGACACCCTCTGTTCCCAGGATCCACCATGCCTATGCATAAAACGGACCGGCACAAAAGCCATCCTTGTTCTCGAGAAAAAGAATTACTATTCCTTTTATACATCCAGGAGAAGTAATTTATTGGTAAGCTACGAAAAATGAACTCGTGAAAAATCCAGACAATGCTCGAAGATGGCTAAGTAAAAACACAGATATACAGGTTAACGCAGACTCCGAGGAGTAGTGTTCTGTGGCGGGTCTTGACTATACATGTAG
>WFZC01000206.1 GCA_015489765.1 Desulfobulbaceae bacterium | reverse complement strand
CTCATCGATCTGCCCTCCCTGCTTGAAAAAATTCATAAAGGCGGTGAGGGCGTCTATGCCGTCGTTTTCCTTGACAGGCATGACCTCTTTTACGTCATCAGAGTCCCAAAGCTCCCTACCACCCAATGTCCACCGATATGGTTTCCCCTCATTTTCTGCCTCGCTCCTGTTTTCCTTCTTGGCATACTCGAGTTGAAACGTACATGCTTCAATGTGGTCATACGGGAGCAAAAGGGCGGTGGGTCTGTATTCGCCATGTCCGACGGCTACGGGTTTCAGGATGAGCGGGCTGGCGATTCTATCATATACCGTTCCACCGATGACCGCGGACAGGTCTGTATCCGGTGGGATATTATCATCGCTGAAAAATGAAAAATGCAATGGCAGGCCAAAAAGAATGCGGGGGAAACTAATCGGCGCCTTTTTGTCGGGTTGATGTCTGAGAATGGACCGGTTGGTTGTCAAACGTATGGCATCGGCCTCTGGCCAGTTGCTTTTCCCTGGCATCAGCCGATCTTGCCCCCTGATATTTTTCGTTTTGGTTCTTCTGCCAATACCTTTCCAGTCAACAATTTTATGGCCATGAAATACAGGAGTGAGTTGCCGAAACTGCTGCAGTTTCTCCACGGCCAGCATCCAGGCATCCTTGGCATCATTTTTCTTATCCAACATGACCACCCGGCAACGAGAACAGGCCCGGTTTACCTCGTTTTTTGACACATGTAATACTCTCCCCTGGCCTTCCTGGTTGTCCACAGGCCTGACCTCCACAGCGCCAAGCCCGCGCCGGGTTCTGCTGCCCAACCCTCCAAAGGTTGCCCACCAGCGCAACGCCGGTTCGACCTCTTCGGTCATCAGTTGGGAAGGCGCGGCGATCTCCAGGGTAAAGGTCAGGCCTTCGCGAACCAGCTTTCTCGCCCGGTTGTCCCCCTGTTGCTTTCTGGCAGGAAACAACGCGTATGGGGCTTCTTTTCCATCGTATTCTTGCACATTTTTATTCCAGATATTCCTGATTCTCAGCCTGACCTTGCTGTAATCAGTGTCATTTTCAGCCATGCCGCCCCATATATCCCGTTCCGCGGCAAACAGACTTTCTCCGTCCAGAGGATTATCTTTCCGGTGGCTTGCCAGGAATCGCCACCAGTAGCGGAGCTGTCCCCGAATGGACGTTGCCCGTACCGGCATCAGCTCATCAGGCTCCCCTGCCGTGGTACCGCCACCGAACATAGGAGTGATCAATTTAACCTGGTACCGGTGCCATCTAGGCGTACCGTTGGATACCCTGCGATTAAGTTTTTCTTTGATTATTTCGGGAGTGATATTTTCCAGCTTATGATCAGGGTCACGTAGCCTCATGGAATGTCCTCTCGTGTTGAGTCAGAGATGGGATGCTTTTGCGCTGGATAGGGTCTATCCCGTTCAGAAAATAGCGGCCATAGCCGTGGGCGGCTTGTTTGCCGGCATGGAGATGGCGGCCGAGCCAGAGAAAGGGCCAGATGGCCTCGCTACCCGTCATGTCCAGGATAAACGTTCCACGCACGGCGATGAATTTCTTTTTTCCCTTGCCAGGGGCATAGCTCTGCCGGCCGGTGATATCCACCTCGCACAGGGAGATCCTGCCGGCCTGTTCCTTCAGGTCACGGAAGTCGCAATCCAGCGGGGCCGGGGTGTAGCATTGCTGCATCAGGGAAACCCTCCGCACGATTTGCATGAGCAGGAGAGCGGCCAGCTTTTCCGGCGTATCCATGGATCGATTTTTTGGAGTATCGGCCAGCAGCCAGGGCGTGGCCAGGGTGATGCGCAACCGGGCAGGCATGGGCGGGACCGGTTCACCGCTTACGGGTGGGCTCTGCACCTGGTCCGTCTTGATCAGGACGCTCAGGGATTGCGGGCCACAGCAGCTCACCTCCTGAAGGCGAAAGCGGGCCCGGCGGCGGCCCAACCCCAGGTCACCAGCCAGGGCCATGGCCCGGATCACGGCCTCGAGAAGGTCGTTGCCGCTGCCGACCAGCACCAGCCGGGCGGCAAACGTGGCCCCGGCCGGGACACGCAGGGTAAAATCACGCACCTGGCTGTGAAAAATCAGGGGAACCGGCAGGTCGCGCATGGAAGCGGCCAGACCGCTTTCGTCATGCGATGGCGCCAGGCCGCTGCGAGTGAGCAGAAAGAACGCGCACCGGGAATGCAGCCCGCATGAGCGGCAGTCGCGGCCGCCGCCAATACAGGTGAGGCGGTGCAGGGCCAAACCAAACACACTGCGCCAGAGCGGATCGGCAAAGGCGGGCAGGGACACCGGGTCCGTGGCCTGAAACAAAAACCGGTACTGGGCAAAGGGCAGGGCTGGTAACATAATGGGAACCAATATATTTTCTATGCAGTTCAGATAACATATCACCTTGAATTATAAAGTAAAATAAAATATTGTGGCTAGATGCCTTTTTCGGAAAAATCATTGCCGCGCAAGGGAAAAATGACAGCCCGAATAGCAGGTGAATAACCATTGAAAATGGTTCCATTAGCCAGTGCCTCCAACACGCGCACTCTCCACGACCCCCAAAAAGAGCTTCATTGCCAGCGCAAAGGCTGCGAGGAACGGGGCGCAGGCCGAAGATTCCGATAGATTTGCCATGCATTTGACCTGGCGCGATGAAGGATTGTGGCCGGCCAGCATGATTCAGCTATACCTGTGTATCTGTTCCAGGACTTGTCTCTCCCTGTTTCACAGGATTTTGACTTTTTCGGACAGTATGCCGCTATTGCCGTGACTTTTTCGGAATATGTGGTAAAATTGCCAGCATGGAACGATATCTCACCAAACATATCAGGGCTGACCTTGACCGCAAGATTATCCTGATCACCGGGCCGAGGCAGGCAGGGAAAACAACTCTTGCTAAAATGCTGACCCGTGACTTTGACTATTTCAACTTTGATAACCCGGAAGATCGGCTGGGTCTGTTGGAGCGGTCATGGGACAGAAAAAAATCCCTGGTTATTTTTGATGAACTCCACAAGCTGAAGCATTGGAAGTCGTGGCTGAAAGGTATCTATGATACGGAAGGGATACCGCCCGCCCTGGTGGTCACCGGCAGCGCTAAACTTGATACCTACCGGAAGGTGGGCGATTCCCTGGCAGGGCGGTTTTTTCAGTTCAGGCTCCATCCTCTGGATGTAAAGGAAATTATCACTGCCGGCAAAGATATTTCTCCGGAAAACGCGCTGGACAGGCTCCTTGAAGTGGGGGGCTTTCCTGAACCGTGGCTTGACGGCAGCCGCCGGTTTTATAACCGCTGGAAACGAACCCATCTGGATATCATTCTGCGGCAGGATTTGATAGACCTGGAAAATGTACGGCAGATTCAAATGATCGAGACCCTTATCCAGTTGCTTAGAAAAAGGGTCGGCTCACCCGTTTCATTCAGTTCCCTGGCCCGGGACCTGGAGACCAGTGACAAAACCATCAAGCGATGGCTGACCATCCTGGAAAATATGTATATTATCTTCCGGGTCACTCCGTACCACCGGAACATTGCCCGCTCACTGCTCAAAGCGCCCAAGTTTTACTTTTATGATACCGGCCAGGTCATTGGTGAGCCCGGTATTCGCCTGGAAAACCTGACCGCCTGTGCCCTGCTCAAGGAAATCCATTACCTGGAAGATTGTTATGGAGAGGAAATGCGGTTGCATTATCTCCGGACAAAGGATGGCAAGGAAATAGATTTTTTTATCAGCCGGGAATCCCTCCCCGGATTAATGGTTAAGGTAAAATGGGCGGACAGCAATCCCAGTGGAAATTTCAAGGTGTTTGATCGCTACTGCACCGGCGCCGGCAAGATACAGGTTGTCAGAAATCTGCCTCGGGAAAAGACCTTTCCGGATGGAACAGAACTGCGAAAAGCGCACGATTGGCT
>WFZC01000205.1 GCA_015489765.1 Desulfobulbaceae bacterium | reverse complement strand
GTCCCGGCAATCTCTGGGCCGGCATGGGGAAGGAAAAAAGAAGCAAAAAAAAAAGGAAAGATGGCTTTGCAGAAACCATACCGAATTAAGGCCACCTTGAAAAATTGCCGCCGGATCTCTGCGTCACAGAAAAATTAACAAGGCTCACATATATCTAATATGCTGCGCTTTCTAATTTTCCTGTTCCTCGGAGCCTGCGCTTACCTGATCTCGAACGAAAATTCTAATTTTTCAAGGCACCCTTAAGCCAGAAAGAAGTGTTCCCGGTTCAGAAAATGTCAGCAAACCAGATTCACACCTTTTTGACCACAAGTTTTTTACCGGGATGAATCAGGTTTGAGCGCAGGTTGTTCCACTGGCGGATATCGGTTGCGGAAACCCGGAAACGGCGGGCAATGGTCCAGATGGAATCACCGTTGCGGACCCTGTACCAGGTCAGTTCATAGCCAGAGTTTCCGGAGCCGGGGCGTTGTTTTTTATAATCGGTAAGGGTTATGAAATGGGTATTTGCAGATACAGAGGATTTCCCAGGGGGAATTTGTCCGGGCCTGTCCACATACAGAGCTATCTGCTGACCAATACGGATTCGACGTACATTTTGTATATCATTCCATTGCTTGATTAGGCTGACAGGAACCTGATACTGTTTGGAAATTTTGGAAAGGGTTTCACCTGCTTTGAGCTGATGCAGGATAAGGGGTGTGTTTTTTCCTGCCCGGGCATAGCGACTGGCCATTGTTTCACCTTTCTTGAGCAGAACATACCGGGTTGTCCGATAGGGAATACGCAGATGCCGGCCCCGGCGCAGGTGGGCGCTATGCAGGTTGTTGGCCTTGAGCAGTGTTTTTTTGTTGAGTCGGTATCGACGACAGATACGGGCAAGTGTGTCCCCCCTTCTGACGATGTGTGTTTTCCATCCGGTTGTGACGACCGGATGCAGTCGTCGAAGGTTTTGGGCGACGAGGTCGCGGCTTCCCGCGGGTATTTTTACCTGAAATGTTTGCGGGTTCGGTGGCGTCCGGTCTCTGCGCAAGGCATTGTTCAGCTCTCTGATTGTCCTGATATCCGTTTTTGCTGCCGCCGCCACGGCGGCAAGGTCGGTACGGGCCGGAACCGTGATCAGATCAAAGGCCACGGGCGACTGGTACTCAATGTCGGTAAAACCGTATTTTGCCGGTTCCCTGGCTATCATTATGGCGGCGATCAGTTTGGGCACGTAGCGTTTGGTTTCAAGACGGAGAAATCTGTGCCGGGCAAGCTGCCAGAAATCCCTTGTGTTGTATCGCTTGATTCCCTGGCGAATTTTGCCCTCACCGGCGTTGTAGGAGGCGACCGCGAGATACCAGTCACCAAATTCACTGTACAGGGCATCCAGGTAGGCAATGGCCGCCATGGTTGCCTTCTCCGGGTCGCGCCGCTCGTCTATCCAGCGGTTGATTCGCAGGCCGTAATTTCGTCCCGTACCCTTCATGAACTGCCACAGACCTACGGCCCTGGCCCGGGAATAGGCCGAAGGATTGAATCCCGATTCAATCATTGCCAGATAGGCCAGATCGCGGGGCAGTCCAGCCTGGTGAAATTTTTCCTGAATATAGGGGAGATATTTTCCTGACCTTGCCAGCCACCGTTTGAAATATTTTCGCTGCCGGTGCTGAAAAGTATCCAGGTAGAATTCGACCTGCTTGTTGATGGTAATCGGGAAATCAAAGACGACCTCCGGTTTCACCTGGACAACCGTCTCCGGCTGCCCGTCCGTCCAGTCGCCCGTGCGGTCAAGGGATGAGAGTTCTTCCTTGAGCACCTCCTCAGGTTCGACCAGCAGGGAACGATCAATGGTTTTCTCCGCTGCCTGATCCTGTAGCTGTACCGGGCAGGTCATATTTGCGGTATGGGTGGAAGAACATGCCGTAATCAGGCCGGAAAATAACACCAGGGCAATGGGAAACGCGGTATGGAGTTTTGGCTTCATCACCGTTTTATAAGTATGTAAAGCTGGGAAATGGGAAATGACAGAAGAGAAACTTTGGTGTTTTTTTGCACAGGAGAGTTGTTTTTTGTCCGGGACGAAGTAATATGCATCACATTTTTTCTGGAAATCCTTTGAGGCAGGGTCTGTCTTAGCAAATCGTCTGGGATTTGAAATATTTTTGTGTTGCGTCCAGAAACGCAGTGGTGAAAATGTTTGGTTTCACCCTGCCTTGAAAAAATTTACGATTTCCTTACCATTAAATTGAAAAAAATGACAAGAAAAAACGTAGTGTTGAACTATTTTATCAAAATAATCGTGATGTTCGCCCTCCCAGAGGGGATGGTTTTGTTTGTGTCGCCAATTAGTTATTGACGTAAAAACAAATAATTAGCTCGGCATCCCCTGTCGGTGCCTGTCCGGATATTATCTTTCAACCGATCTTCGGTGCCTTGCATGTCCGTTTTCCTCGTCAAACGAAAAAAGATAATGCTTGCTGTATCATGGTTTATGTCTGTGCCTATTTTATCACATTTTTAACCTTTAACGGAAAAGGACAGTTCTGGACAGACACCTCTCAAGGACCGTTATAGTCCCGCTGTTCTTTGCCGGGTTTTCCCCCAATCCTTTCTTATGGTACGCTTTGTAAAATATTTTTTTCTTTTTTTTCTGCTTGTCGTTGTCCTGCTGGCCGCAGCCGCAGGGGGTGGACTGTATTACCTGGTTGTCCTCCATCCAAGTCCCGAGATCAGTCAGGAAAATATCAAAACCATCCTTGGCCGGGAGAGTCCGGTTTTCTATAACGACGGTCAGGAGAAGATCGGGGTACTGTTTCAGGATTATCATCGGCAGTACCTTACCTATGACCAGATTCCCAGGCAGTTTATCGAGGCGCTTGTCGCTGCCGAGGATAATCGTTTTTTTCATCATTACGGCATTGATCCCGCCGGTATTCTTCGAGCCATGATTGCCAATATCAAGGCGGGCCGTATTGTCCAGGGTGGCAGCACGCTTACCCAGCAGACGGCCAAAAATCTCTTCAAACGACATTCGAGAAGTTACCGGGCCAAACTCAAGGAGCTGCTGTATGCCCTGCAGCTCGAGTATCATTATCCCAAGGAGAAAATCCTGGAATTTTACTGCAACCAGTTTTTTGTCAGCGGCAATGGTCATGGCCTCGGGGTTGCGGCCAGGTATTACTTTAACAAGGACCCGCGGGACCTGAGCCTTCTTGAAAGCGCGTTTATCGCCGGAAGTGTGAAGCGGCCCAATTATTACAATCCCTTTACCAAAAAGAACAGACAACAGGCCGAACTGGCCCGTAAACGCGCGTTGGCGAGGTCCGGATACGTGTTGCGCAATATGCTCAAGCTGAAGATGATCACCAGGCAGCAGTACGAGGACGCCATTGCCGATGATCTTGTCTTCAAGCAGGGCAGGATGGCCTATGCCTTGAATACCGTGATGGATTTGGTGAAAGAGGGCCTCAACTCGGCAAGCATAACCAGGGCCCTTGAGGATCATGGTATTTCCAATGTTTCCACCTCCGGGGTCAGAATTATCACCTCTGTTGATCACGACCTGCAGGCAAAAACCTTGTATGCCCTGCGCAGGCAGCTCAGTCGTCTCGATGTCAGGCTTCGTGGTTACAACAGGGTGGATGTGCAGAGACAATATGCGGCAATGAAACTGCCGCATAAAAAGGAGTTGCGGCCGGGTGATTTTCTTCTGACCACCATCCGGTCCATCAGCCGGAAAAAACAGGGACGGGTGGAGGTGGTCGTTGACCTGGGCCCTGGCTTTGAGCAGGGTGGTATTATTGATAACAGCGGATTTGCCCGAATTTTAAGCGCCTATGTCAAGCATGAGGGCAAACGGTGGACCAGGGTCAGAGAAAAACAGGATTTGCCGCGCCTGCTCCATCAGTTGCGTCCAAAAGACCGGGTGTATGTCAGTGTGCGTGATATTGGCAAAGACGGCATTGTCAGACTCGACCTTGAGCGGTATCCCCGGATTGAGGGAGCAGCCCTGATCATGCAGAAAGGCGCCATCCTCGCCATGGCCGGCGGCATGGAAAACCGGTACTTTAACCGTGCCATTGATGCCAGGCGGCTGATGGGATCGACCTTCAAGCCCTTTCTTTTCACCGCGGCCCTGCAGCTTGGCTGGAACAGTACCGACCTGCTGGACAATCGCAGAAATGTCTTTGTCTTTATGGATCGGCCTTACTTTCCCCGGCCGGATCATCACAGCCCCTTTGACCGGGTTTCCATGAGCTGGGCCGGGGTGAATTCGGAAAACGTGGCCGCGGTCTGGCTCCTGTATCACCTGACTGATTATCTGACCCCGTCCCGGCTCAGGCAGGTGGCCGCCTATGTTGATATGGCTCCCCGGCGGGATGGACAGGGCGAAGAGGAGTCCTATCAGCAGTTCAGCGCCCGCATACGCGATACCTTCGGCATCAGGGTGGACCGGGAAATTCTTGACCAGGCCGCCTATGAACAGGCGGTAAAGAACCTGGAAACGGATTTTCTCTTTGAAGACCGGGCCGTTCAATATACCCAGTTGCAGGAGCTGCCCTATGGCCTTCATTTTGCCGATTATCTTGTTCCGATAAAAGAAAAACTCACACGAAAAAAGGGCAAAAAGATCAAGGAAAAAGAGCGGCGGGAATTGCGGTTGCGCAAGCGGTTGCTTACAAGGTCCTATCTTGGCCTGCGGCCGTTGCTGCCGTTGGTCGAAAAGTGGAAAAATTATTATATACAGCTCCGGGAGCGTGAGGATTCATTCTTTTCTTCGTTCACGCCGACGGCGCCCACTCGACCCGAGGGCCTGCTGGTGGAGGACGAGACGGGTAGGTTGATCCTGACCATGGGCAAGCGATTACCGGAAAATTGGTATCCGGTCAGTGATACGGCAATGCTTTCCCGCCTTGAATATCTGGATGCCGGGGAATATGACCGGTTCTGGAAGTCGGTGCAACTGGAAGGTGCTGTCTGTGTCTGTGCCTATGAACAGGTCCAGGCCGAGATGGAACGTGAACGGTTGAAACTTCAGGGGGCGCGGCCTTACTCGATGGAGGTGTTGTCACGGATTCGGGATTACCGGGTCATGCTCGGCCTCCAGTACCTGATCCGCCTGGGCAGGGCTGCAGGTATCAGAAGCAGACTCGCACCGGTCCTTTCCTTTCCCCTAGGTTCAAATGTTGTCACTCTTTCCGAGTTGACCCATATGTATGAAACCCTTGTTTCCGGATTGTCTTACCGGGAAGGTCATCGGGGCCCGGATACAATCAGTCAGGCGCCCAATGATGGCCAGGAATTTGTCGATGGTCTTGCGATTATCGAACGGATCGAAACACCTGACGGAGAAGTGCTTTATGCCCGAAATCCGGCAGTACAACGGATCGTTGATGCCGACACTTCCTCGGCCGTAAGTCATGTCCTGCAGAACGTGGTCAGGTACGGGACCGGCAGGTATGCCGGAGAACATGTCCGTTTACACAGTACGGACCCGAAAAAGGAGGCGGAACTGAAGGCGCTTGATCTGCCTGTTCCACTGCTGGGCAAGACCGGGACGGCAAACCAGTTTCGAAACTCTGCCTTTGTCGGGTATGTTCCCGCGCCTGCCGCGGACAAGGATACGGTCATGGCCTTTCCCGGAGGCTATACCATAGGCGTCTATGTCGGCTATGACAAAAACCAGCCCATGAAAAGCGGTAATACCCATATCACCGGCTCGATCGGGGCTCTTCCCATCTGGAGCGATCTGGCAGACGCTGTCCTTGAAAAGGAAAAGGCTGGCGATCGTTTTGATCCGGTTGATCTGAGCTTTGCCGGCCTGGGACTGCAATATCCTGATACCGGCCAGTTGTTTGTACCGGTGGATCCAAAACAGGGCGGGGCCGTCCTGCAGGGCAGGGGCGGGCGGCATGCACGGATTGCCCCCGATTTCCCTGTTATCCTGACCTATGGCATAGTCGGGACAGGCGGCCGTTTTGATCCGGCGCGCTTTTTCAAGCCCTTTTGGGACAAT
>WFZC01000204.1 GCA_015489765.1 Desulfobulbaceae bacterium | reverse complement strand
TTGGCGGAGATTCGATTTTCCGATGAGCAGTGCCAGCCCGTGGCTGATCGTTATTGTGCAATCGGGAAGAAAAACCATGAAAAACCATCTGTTAGCATTAAAGGATTTCAACAAACAACAGTTGCAGTCACTCATTGTCCGGGCAATCATGCTCAAAAATGAATCTGCAGACGACATACTCCACAATCAGTTGACCGGAAAAGTCTCCTGTCTGCTGTTTGAAAAACCCTCCACCAGGACCCGGGTATCCTTTGAAGCCGCCATGTACGGCATGGGCGGACAGGTTATTTTTATGTCCACCAGGGATTCCCAGCTCGGCCGGGGGGAACCGTTAAAAGACACTGCCCGGGTACTGGCCCGATATGTGGACTGCATCGTGGTCCGCACCTTTGGCCAGGAGGTGGTTGCTGAACTGGCGAAATATTCCACGGTCCCGGTTATCAATGCGCTGACCGACCTGTATCATCCCTGCCAGATCCTCAGTGACCTGATGACCGTGATCGAACAGAAGGGCGCTCCGGAAAACCTGAAAATTGTCTGGCTCGGCGACGGCAACAATATGGCCAACACCTGGATTGAGGCAGCCGCGATTTTCGGCTTTTCCCTGACCCTGGCCTGCCCGGAAGGATATGATCCGGACAACACTATTCTTCAGGAAGCACAAAAGCGTGCCCGAAAGCCCATAACCGTCCTACGTGATCCGAAGGAGGCAATCGCAAACGCCGACGTGATTAACGTTGATGTCTGGGCCTCCATGGGCCAGGAAGAGGAGCAGGAACAACGACTCGCCATATTCCAGCCCTACCAGCTCAATGAGGCACTGCTTTCCCTGGCCGCCGATGACGCGGTGGTCCTGCATTGCCTGCCGGCGCATCGGGGCGAGGAAATAACGGAAGAAGTCCTGGAAGGCCCGCAATGCGCCGCCTTTGACCAGGCGGAAAACAAAATGCATATCCATAAGGCCATCCTGGAACGATTCATAAATGGCGGGATGGAGCAATAGCTTACTTATATTATCTGAAAATAGCCCACGAAGTGATGCCGTTTCGGGCTATTTTCATCATTTGTTGCGGCTGGGACGGTAAAATATGACCCAGCCTTGCCGTTTTCCGGCATATAAACCGGCTGAAGGACAATATATTCCATGACAACAGATAAAATCGTACTTGCCTATTCGGGCGGACTCGACACCTCGGTTATTCTCAAATGGCTGGCAGAGGAATATCAATGCCCGGTCATTGCCTATGCCGCTGACGTCGGCCAGCACGAGGACTGGGATGCGGTCCGGGAAAAGGGCATGGCGACCGGAGCCGAGAAGGTCATTATTTCCGATCTTAAGGAAGAGTTTGTCCGCGACTACGTCTTCCCGGCCTTCCGGGCTAATGCCATCTACGAGGGGTCCTACCTGCTGGGCACCTCCCTGGCCAGGCCGATCATTGCCAAGGAACAGGTGCGGATCGCCGAAGAAGAAGGGGCGACCAGCGTCAGTCACGGGGCGACCGGCAAGGGGAACGATCAGGTCCGCTTTGAACTGACCTACCTGGCCCTCAATCCGAAGCTGCAGATTATTGCGCCCTGGCGCATATGGGACCTCAACTCCCGTAACCGCTTGATCGCCTTTGCCAAAGAGCATGACATTCCGGTGCCGGTAACCAAGAAGAACCCCTACAGCTCGGATGAAAATCTGCTCCACATCAGCTTTGAGGGCGGAATCCTGGAAGATCCCTGGAATGAACCGGACGAGGCAATGTTCAAACTTTCGGTCTCGCCGGAAAAGGCGCCCGACAAAGCCACCTACATCGAAATGATGTTTGAAGGCGGTACACCGGTGGCCATAGACGGGGAACGGTTAGGGCCGGTGGAGCTGATGACCAGGCTCAACAGCCTGGGCGGAGCCAATGGAATCGGCCGGCTGGACATGGTGGAAAACCGCTTTGTCGGCATGAAATCACGCGGGGTGTACGAAACGCCGGGCGGCACCATTTTACGCATCGCCCACCGGGACCTTGAAACCATCACCCTGGACCGGGAGGTCATGGATATTCGGGATTCTCTCGTGCCCCGCTATTCCAAGCTGATTTATAACGGCTTCTGGTTCTCGCCGGAAATGCGGTTGTTACAGAAAACCATGGACGCGGCCCAGGAACCGGTGAACGGGGTTGTGCGGCTCAAACTGTACAAGGGCAACTGTATCCCGGTGGGCCGCAAGTCGGACAATTCCCTGTATTCCGAGGCCTTTGCCACCTTTGAAGAGGACGAGGTCTACAACCAGAGTGATGCCGGCGGTTTTATCCGCCTCAACTCCCTGCGTCTGCAGATACAGGCATTGAACAGGAAAAAATAATGGGCCAGGCGCAGGACAGCGGAGCAAAGACTAAAAAATCAGCAAAGCTCTGGGGCGGACGGTTTTCCGAGACCACAGCCGCATCGGTGGAGAGCTTTACCGAGTCGATCAGCTATGACCGGCGCCTGTACCGGCATGACATCATGGGCTCAAAGGCCCATGCCCGCATGCTGGCCCGGCAGAACCTGATCACCGACCAGGAACGGGATGCCATTCTCCAGGGTCTTGATGACATCCTTGCCGATATCGAAGCCGGCACCTTTGTCTTTTCGCCGGAGTTGGAAGATGTTCACATGAACATCGAAAAGGCACTTACCGACCGGATCGGGGATGCCGGGGCCAAGCTGCATACCGCCCGCAGCCGCAACGACCAGATCTCCCTTGATCTCCGGCTCTATCTCCGTGACGAGGCCGCTGAACTTGACCGCTTGCTACAGGGAACGCAACGGGCATTTGTTGCCCTGGCCCGCACCTATCTTGGCGTGGTCATGCCGGGCTATACGCACATGCAGCGGGCACAGCCGGTGTTGTTGTCGCACCACCTGCTGGCCTATTACGAGATGTTTTCCCGTGACCGAAGCCGGCTGAAAGACTGCGTCCGGCGCATGAATCTTTCGCCTCTGGGCGCCGCGGCCATGGCAGGAACCGGGTTGCCCATCGACAGGGAATCCGTGGCCGAAGAATTACACTTTGACGGCGTCACAGCCAACTCCATGGACAGTTCCGGCGACCGTGATTTTGCCCTGGAATTTGTCTTTGTGCTCAACCTAATCCAGCTCCACCTCAGCCGACTGGCCGAGGAGCTGGTACTGTGGTCGAGCAAGGAATTTTCCTTTGTCGATATTGGGGACCGCTACTGTACCGGGTCCTCGATCATGCCGCAGAAAAAAAATCCGGACATTCCTGAACTGATCCGGGGGAAAACCGGCCGGGTCACAGGGGCGCTTGTTTCTCTGCTGATGACCATCAAGGGGCTGCCGCTCACCTATAACCGTGATCTGCAGGAAGACAAGGAGCCGGTTTTTGACGCCTTGGACACGGTCAAGGCCGGTCTTACTATTACAGCGGAACTGCTGCACAACACCACCTTTCATACAAAAAAACTGCAGCAGGCCACCCGGGGCGGCTTTATGACGGCAACCGATCTGGCCGATTACCTGGTGCGGAAAAATATTCCCTTTCGCAAGGCCCACAGCATTGTCGGCGGGGTGGTGGCCCATTGTCAGCAGCGAGGTATTGAGCTTACCGACCTGGACCTTGATGAGCTGCGAAAATTTTCTCCGGCCATTGAACAGGATATTTTCAACGTTCTTTCGGTGGAGGGTTCCGTCAACAGTCGGATTTCCACCGGAGGCACTGCGCAGATCCAGGTGGAACGAGCCCTGGAAATCGCCGAACAACAACTGGAAAAAGACTCATGAAAACATCCACGACCTGCTCGACCTTTTTCACCTCCATACTGAGCGCCATTGTCCTGCTTTTGGCCCTAAGCGGATGCGGCTTCAAAAACAAGCCCATTCCACCCCAACAGGTGGTGCCAAGGGCTATTACCGATCTCCACTACCGGCTGAATGACAAGGGTGTGATCCTGTCATGGAGCTATCCGATAGAGACGGTAACCGGTCGTGATGTTACTGAAATTTCGAGCTTTAAAATCTACCGGGCCGTTGTGCCTGCTGATAAATACTGTAAGACCTGCCCCATTCCCTGGGGGCGGCCGGTAGATATCCCCGGCGGTGCGGTGCCCGATGAAGGCAAAAAAACCGCCACCTATGAGAGTTCACTGTTGCGGCCCGGTAACATGTATTTTTTCAAGGTACGCAGCACGGCCGGCTGGTGGGCTGAATCGGCGGACTCCAATATCGTCTCCTTTCTCTGGAATATCCCGGCCAGGGCGCCCGAGAACCTGCAGGCCAGGGTTGGCGACAAGGCCATCACCCTGAGCTGGCAGCCGGTCACCATGCACCGTGACGGCTCACCGGTGCGTGAGAAAGTCGAGTATCAAGTCCTGCGCAGTGATGGCGGCGGTGCGTTTGCTCCCGTCGGGGGGCCTGTGAGCGGAACAACGTTTACCGATACAACCACCAAAAACGGTAGAAACTACCTGTACAAAGTGCAGTCCCTTTCCGTTTACGAACAGGCGGTTGTCGGCGGCGGCGAGAGCAAGGTGATCAGCGCTGCCTCCGTGGACAGAACTCCTCCGGCCAGTCCCGTCGGCGTCCATGTCGTCCGTACCGCCGGCGGTGTCAAAATTTTCTGGGAACCGGTGCAGACAAATGATCTTAAGGGATACCGCATCTATCGCCGCACGGCTGGACAAAAGAAACCGGTCAAAATAGGCACGGTCAATGCGCCCTATGTCATGTTTACCGATACAAAACCGCCCCTGAATGCTGAGCGCATCTATTATTCGGTATCAAGTTTTGATACCCGCAAACCGGCCAATGAAAGCGCCAGGTCGCAGGAGGCCATGGTCATACTGCAATAGGGCCGGCCCCATGGGGAACCGCTGCAAAAGATGAACAATTACTGAAAACATATGCATCATTTCCATTACAAAAACAACCAACTCTACTGCGAAAACGTTCCTGTGGCCGAAATCACGGCCCGGACAGGGACTCCGCTGTATCTGTACAGCCGGGCAACCCTCAGACGTCATTTTCAGGCCTTTGACACGGGATTTTCCGATATCGACCATCTCACCTGCTTTGCTGTCAAGGCCTGCTCCAACGTTGCAATTCTACAACAATTTGCAACCATGGGCGCCGGGGCGGATATTGTTTCCGGAGGCGAACTGTTCCGGGCGTTGAAGGCAGGCATTGACCCGAAAAAGATCATCTACTCCGGGGTCGGCAAGACAGAAGCCGAGATCAGGGAGGCCTTGTTCGCCGATATTCTGCTTTTCAACGTGGAATCACCCCAGGAGCTTGACCGGCTGCAGAAACTGGCCGCTGAACTGGGGACCACGGCCCCGGTTTCTTTCCGTATCAATCCCGATGTTGATCCGAAAACCCATGCCTACATCTCCACCGGGCTGGCAAAGAACAAGTTCGGTATCCCGGTGGATGAGGCCTTGGAGGAATATGTCCGCGCCCACGGGATGGATAACATCGAAATCCTTGGCGTCAGTTGCCATATCGGCTCTCAACTGACAGAAATCGATCCGTTCCTGGAGGCCTTGAACAAGGTAAAGGCCTTTATCGGCCGCTTGCAGGACAGGGGTATCACCATCAGGTATCTCGACCTGGGCGGCGGCCTCGGCATCACCTATAATGATGAAGAGCCGCCACCACCGCAGGCCTATGCCGAGGCGCTTATCAAGGAGATCCAGGGCATGGACTGCACCCTGATCCTTGAGCCGGGCCGGGTCATTGTCGGCAATGCCGGTATTCTGCTCACCGAAGTGCAGTACACCAAGGTGAACTCGGGAGGTGCAAAAGAAAAGCGGTTTGTCATCGTTGATGCGGCCATGAATGACCTGACACGACCGACCCTGTACGGGGCCTACCACGAGATTCAACCGGCTAGACAGACAGACGCCCCCCTGCAGGTGGTGGATGTGGTCGGCCCTATCTGCGAGACCGGGGACTTTCTGGCCAGGGACCGGGAACTGCCCCGCATGCGGCAGGGAGACCTGCTGGCGATCATGAGCTGCGGCGCCTATGGATTCACCATGTCGTCCAACTATAATTCCAGGCCCAGGGCTGCTGAGGTCCTGGTTGATGGAGATGAGGTGCATGTTATCCGTCGACGTGAAGATTATGATGACCTTATCCGGGGCGAGGCCCTGCTTAAACTGCCATGAAAACAGCCGACTTCCCCATACCCTTTGTCAAGATGAGCGGCACCGGCAACGATTTTATCATTATTGATCATCGCAGGCCCGTCATCCAGCCCGAGGCCATGGCCGAGTTCGCCGCCCTGGTCTGTCGGCGCAAATTTTCCGTTGGCGCCGATGGCCTGATCCTGATCGAAGATTCCGAACAGGCTGATTTTCGCTGGCGTTTTTTCAATGCTGATGGTTCGCTGGCCGAGATGTGCGGCAACGGGGCCCGCTGTGCGGCCCGTTTTGCCTATATGCACGGCATCGCACCGGCCCGGATGCGTTTTGAAACCATTGCCGGTATCATCGAGGCCTCGGTTGCCGACATCAATGTTGCCATCAGGATGACACCGCCAAAAGATTTGCAACTGCACCGGACAATAGAGGTCGAGGGAGAAGAGCTGGATCTGCACTCGGTCGACACCGGAGTGCCGCACGCGGTCTGCTTTGTGGACGATGTGGACAGCACCGATGTCCGCGGCCTGGGCAGCAGGATTCGCCACCACCAGACCTTTATGCCGGCAGGCACCAATGTCAACTTTGTCGGCGACACCGACAGGGGGCTCAAGGTTCGCACCT
This sequence comes from Desulfobulbaceae bacterium, assembly GCA_015489765.1. Lineage (GTDB taxonomy): Bacteria > Desulfobacterota > Desulfobulbia > Desulfobulbales > Desulfobulbaceae > DRLX01. The sequence goes on along the minus strand of WFZC01000204.1, from coordinate 10,644 downwards.
ATGAACGCGGCGTTGAAGATGAAACCCTGGCCTGCGGCACCGGCGCAACAGCGGCCGCGTTTATCGCCGCCCTGACCGGTCGGGCCGCATCACCGGCTCACATCATTACCACGGGCGGCGATACCTTGACCATCTCTTTTGATCTTATCGGTGACACCGGCGCGGACAATGTCTTTCTCAAAGGCCCGGCCCATGTGATTTACAAAGGAGAACTCAATAACGAGGCCCTGACGGCCTGATGCAATATTGTCTATGATAAATGTAGCCATAAATCAACAAGGTACTATTTTTTAATTATAATGGAATCGGAGGGAATTCCCATGCAACCTATTCAAGGCGCCATAACAGCCATTGTCACCCCCATGCTTGATGGCAAGGTTGACGAACAGGGTCTTGTTGACCTGATTGAATTTCAGATCCAGGGAGGCATCCACGGACTTGTTCCCTGTGGCACCACGGGCGAATCGGCAACCCTTGATTTTGACGAACACAAACGGGTGATCGAGCTGACGGTACAGACCGTTGCCGGCCGGGTCCCGGTTATTGCCGGCACCGGCGCCAACAACACGCTCGAGGCCATTGAACTGACGGAATCGGCCAAGGCAAGCGGCGCCGACGCTGTCCTGTCCGTTGTTCCCTATTATAACAAGCCAAGCCAGGAAGGGTTATATCAACATTTTAAAACCATCCATGACGCGGTCGATATTCCGATGGTTCTCTACAATGTTCCCGGCCGAACCGTCACCAACATGTTACCGGCAACAGTGGCCCGTCTGGCCGAGCTGCCCAATGTTATCGGCATCAAGGAGGCCAGCGGCAGCCTGAACCAGATCAGTGAGGTGATCCGCAGCTGTCCGAATGATTTCATTCTCCTCTCTGGCGACGATTTTACCTGCATGCCTACGGTTCTTGTCGGCGGTAAAGGGGTCATCTCCGTAACCTCCAACATTAAACCGGGTGAGATGGCGGCCATGATGGATGCGGCCTTAAAGGGTGACCTGAAAACCGCCAACGAGATCCACTACCGCCTCTTTGGCCTGATGGGCACCATGTTCTGCTATCCCAGTCCGGCGCCGGCCAAAAAGGCACTGGAACTGATGGGGACCATCAAGTCGGGCGAGGTCCGGCTGCCCATGACCCAAATGGATGAGTCTTCCATCCAGAAGCTGACAGCGGAAATGAAAACAGTGGGCCTGCTGTAACCTGGATAATCGGCAATCTGAACAACATATCGGGAACAATGACATGACAAGAGTAATCGTTGCCGGAGCAGCCGGCAGAATGGGACAGCGTATCAGTTATATGGTCAGGCAAAATCCTGATTTGGAACTGGCGGCGGCCTTTGAGCGGCCCGACAATCCGGCGGTTGGTAAGGATGTCGGCGAAAACGGCGGTTTTGGAACCACCGGAGTCCTCATCTCGCCCGGCCTGGAGTCGGTAATCGACCAGGGTGATGTTATCATCGACTTTACCTTTCACACTGCCACCATGGAATTTGCCAAAATGGCGGCGGCCCATAACACGGCCATGGTCATCGGCACCACCGGCTTGAGCCAGGATGAACTTGCCGAGCTCAAACGTCTTGCCGAAAGCGGCTTTCCCTGCGTCCAGTCCCCGAACATGGCTGTTGGCGTCAATGTCCTTTTCAAACTGGTGGAAAAAACAGCAGCCATCCTTGGCGATGCCTATGACGTTGAAATTGTCGAGGCCCATCATCGGATGAAAAAAGATGCCCCCTCGGGAACAGCCATCAAGCTTGGCGAAATGGCGGCAAGCGGTCTGGGCCGTGACCTGGCGAAAGTCGGCGTGTACGAACGCCACGGCATCATAGGAGAACGCTCGGATAAGGAAATCGGTATCCAGACCATCCGGGCCGGTGATATCGTAGGGGAACACACCGTCTATTTTGCCGGGGCCGGAGAACGGATCGAACTTGTCCACCGCGCCCATTCCCGCGATAATTTCGCCCGGGGGGCAGCCGTTGCCGCCGCCTGGGTCACGGACAAGGACAATGGCCTCTATACCATGTTTGACGTGCTGGGGCTGGCTGATTTCTAACCGCTTAAATTCCGGCCGGAGCTGAAGTGCCCCGGCCCTTCTTGATCCCAACTCCGCCCCGCATCATCTTGTTCCCTTGAACAAAAAAAAACGCTCCAACGCCTGGATAGGCCTTGGGTCCAACCTGGGTGATTCTCTGCATATCCTGCACCAGGCCTGGCAACGGCTCGGCCGGGACCCTGCCGTGCATCCGCAACGGCTATCCACCTGCTATCGCAGCAAACCGGTTGATATGAAATCGGAAAACTGGTTTATCAACTCGGTGGGCGTGTTGCGGACCGGTCTGTCCCCCATGGAACTGCTCACTCTGCTGCTGCGGGTTGAACGGGAATTCGGCCGCCGCCGTGATCCTTATGCTACCGGCCATCAGGACCGCTCTCTTGATCTTGATCTTTTGCTCTATGATGATCGCATTATTGACGACCCTTTCCTGCAGGTTCCCCATCCCCGGATGCACAACCGGATGTTTGTCCTGGCCCCCTTGGTCGAACTGGCACCGGAGCTCGAACACCCGACCCTGGGCCTCACCATGAAGAAGTTGAAAAAGCATCTCCTGAGCGACCCCGCAGCCGGGATCATCCATCAGGTTTTTCCGGTTGCTGATTCCCGAATCTGACATCATCATCTCCGGCAACCATACCCGTCCGGATGGCTATTCTCTCTCCGATTTTTTTTCAGACCGGTATAAAATTGAATTAGACTTTTCCTTTCCCACGGCTATAATAGAGCTATGTGTAGAGGCAGACACCGAGACGATTCGGCCATTCCGCAGGTGAAATAGATGAGTCCGATCCGACTTTTCATCCTGGCGATTTTGTTCTATATTGCCTGGCGGCTTTATAGCGGATCAACGAACAAGAAGCCGAAAAGCCGTCATGACCGGTCCGAATCTCCGGAGGTCAAGGATGTCCTGATGGAAGATCCGGTCTGCCACACCCTTATTCCCAAGGGACAGGCCATCAGACTACGCCACAAGGGCAAAACGTACTATTTCTGCAGCGAAAAATGTTGCGATACCTTCACCCGTGAATCGCGAGGACAAGAATGAAATTTTTTATCGACACCGCCAATATTGACGAAATCAAAAAAGGCCTTGAACTGGGTATGGTCGACGGTGTAACCACCAATCCATCGCTTATTTCCAAGGAACAGCGCCCTTTTTCCGAAATCCTGCACGACATATGCGCCATTGTCGACGGACCTATAAGCGCCGAAGTCGTCAGTCTGGATGCGGAAGGCATGGTTGCCGAGGCCAGGGAACTGGCAAAACTCAGCGATAATATCGTTATCAAGGTGCCGATGATCGTAGAGGGCATCAAGGCGGTCAAGCGCTTGAGCGCGGAGAATATAAAAACCAATGTGACCCTGGTTTTTTCCTCATCCCAGGCCCTGCTTGCCGCCAAGGCCGGGGCAACCTATGTCAGCCCTTTTGTCGGTCGCCTTGATGATATTTCTCAAAACGGCATGGACCTCATCGGTGACATCATGACCATCCTGCGCAACTACGGGTTCACCACTGAAGTCATTGTCGCCTCGATCCGCAACCCCATGCATGTGGTTGAATCAGCCCTCATGGGAGCAGATATCGCCACCATTCCCTACAAGGTCATTACCCAGCTGGCCAAACATCCCCTGACCGATATCGGTATGGAAAAATTCCTGGCCGACTGGGAAAAACGCCAAAAATAATGTACTGCCGGAAAAGAATACCCATGCGCTGCCTGCTTCTACTGCTTGTCAGCCTGACGCTGCCCATGGCCGCGCAGGCAGCTCTGTATACCTATGTCGATGATAACGGATTGCGTCATTACACCAACGTGCCCAATGATGCGCGGGCACGGATTATCAAACTGTCAGACCATCGCAATGTACTCTCCAGACCACGGGTCCGTATTACCCATGCCCGACACCCGGGCCGGCACCGGTCCACGGGTCGGCCTGCAACCACGAAAAGTCTGGAAAATCATATCATTCGTGTCTCAATGGAGCACCGGGTCGATCCCCTGCTTATCAAGGCAATTATTAAAACCGAATCCAATTTTAATCAGTTTGCCGTTTCTTCACACGGCGCCCAGGGACTTATGCAACTCATGCCGGAAACGGCAAAAGACCTGCAGGTGACCGACCCCTTTGACGCCTATCAGAATATTTCAGCCGGCACCCGTTATTTCCGCAACCTGCTCGATACATTTTCCGGTAATATTCGGCTCAGCCTGGCCGCCTATAATGCCGGACCAGGCCGGGTTGCCCGTCTCGGCGCCATCCCCCGTATTCCTGAAACCATTGATTATGTGCGTACTGTACTGCGCCATTACCGGGCATACAAACATACAACCAGCCGTCTGCCGACATCCATTAACCTCAGGCAGCTGGTAACTGTCAATTAACAAAACCGCGCTCCACGACCGGAGTGAACGTTTTAGTGACAAATCATCATCATTCCCGTTACAACAAGAAAAAGATAAATAAACCGCAGATATGTCTGCTGGTTGATCCTTGCGGTTACATGGGAACCGGCAACAGTACCCACGAGAACAAAAGGGGCCGTCACCAGAAAAATACGCACCGTTGCCGCGGTAGAAACACCGGCAAACGCGTGGACAACGGCTGTAACGATACCGTTTGCCACAAAAAAACCACTCAGGGTCGCCCTGATTTCCTCCTTGTTCCAACCGGCCAACGTCGTATAGATGATCGCCGGCGGTCCTCCGGCGCTCAAAGCCGCGCCGATAGCTCCGGTTAAAAATCCCGCCCCATATCCCCATCTTCCTGAAAGTCCGAGGGAACGGGGCCGGACAAATAAATTATAGATGCTGTAGGAAATAAGCAGCAAACCGATGCAGAAACGAATGATACCGGCATCAACTTTCTGTAACAGGGTCGCTCCCACAAAGACGCCGGGAACGGAGCCGATAACAAGCGGCAGGATCTTTGCCCGGTCCAGATGCCGCCGAAGATGCAGGGCAAGGTAAATGGTGATAATCAGTCCGTTGAGAATGCACAGCGGCACTGCGGCCTTGATATCAATGATCAGGCTTAACAGGGGAATCGCCACCAGGGCGGAACCAAATCCGGTCAATCCCTGGACAAATCCGGCGACTAAAAAAACGCATCCGGCAAGCAGAGAGATGATCATAAACGCGACCCAAAAGAAAACATGGACACAGCCACGGACAGGGGCGCAACTCTACCCGCCCCTTTACCGGCTGTCAATGGCTTCTTTGATTGCATTTTTTCAAGCCCTGAAAGCCCGCTACCGGTAAAGTGGGTCGTGCGGATAGTCCGCATCCATTGTATGCTGTCTGTCTCTCAAATTTTTCGGCGCTCCTGTGTTCATGAAAAGAAATCCGAGACAAACACCACCAAAAAATATCGGCTGCCGGGCCGCCTTTCTGCTGGTTTTCACCCTGCAGGTTCTGTTGACGGCAGGATCCGGGGGAGCAGCCACGTTCACCGTTAATTCCGGATTCGACGTTCAGGACCTGGAGCCCGGAAACGGACTTTGTGTCGCCTATCTCGTGATCGTTATCCCGGCGGTTCTCCCCTATTGCACACTCCGCGGCGCCATAGAAGAGGCAAACGCGCTGGCCGGCGATGATACCGTCATCCTTGGATCGGGAACCTATCGACTCAGCCTGACAGGCCGGGATGAAGATCAGGCGGGCAGCGGTGATCTGGATATTACCGATTCGGTCCATATTATCGGAGCCGGAGCCGATAAAACATTCATCGATGCCGCCGGTATTGATCGGGTTTTTGATATTTTCGGGTCTGAAACAGTCGTTACCCTGTCCGGGCTTTCCATCATTAACGGCAATCTGCCCGCCGACGGCTTGACCCACAGGGGCGGCGGCCTGCGCAACCAGGGACGACTGACAATCGACCATGTTGTGATCTCCGGCAACACTCTTTCCGGCATGGTTGGTAACGGCGGCGGTATCTATAATAATGGATATTGCTGGATTAACAACACAACCCTGCATGATAACGAAGCCGGGATGGGCGGGGCTGTTTACAATGATGAAAACGGCCACCTGCAGGTGACCGCGACCACCCTGGACCACAACAGCAGCCGGGGAGGAGGCGGCATCGTCAATAAAGGCTCCGCCCGGCTGACCAACACAACCTTTGTTGCCGACACGGCCACCGGAACCAACAGCCTGCCGGGCGGCGCTGTTCGTAATTCCGGCATGGCGACCCTGATCCACTGCACCATTGCCGGAAATTCCGCCTCCGCCGGCGGTGGAGGAATTTATAATGACACCACACTTGTCCTGACCAATACCATTATTGCCGGTAACGGGACCGGTAACTGTCTCCTGCCGGCAGGCCTCATCTCAGAAGGCGGTAATCTGGACAGCACCACCACATGCGGCCTTTTCCGCAGGCCCGATGATATGTTCAACCATGATCCCATGCTGGCGCCCCTGCGCGATAACGGCGGCCCGACTCCGACCATGGCCCTTAAGCCCGGAAGCCCTGCCATTGATGCCGGAATTCCTTCGGCCGGGATTGCAACCGATCAACGCGGCCTGTCCCGGCCGAAACGAAAAGGTTATGATATCGGGGCATTTGAACTGAATAACTTTTCTCTCGCCCCCTGCATCATGCCCCTGCTCCTGCATTAAAAAAGAATTTTCATGGAATGAGATGAAAAAGGTTCAACGACGGGAGGAAATGCGCTTTCTTCTTGACAGCAAAAAGGATGCTGCAGTATTACAGGGGGCACTTTCACATCCCGTGCCGGAGTGGTGAAACTGGTAGACGCACTGGACTCAAAATCCAGCGAGCTTATGCTCATGTCGGTTCGACTCCGACCTCCGGCACCAGTTTTTTATATATAATCTCGTTAACCGGCTTAATGTTCTCCATAATATCATGAGCGGTATGCTGGCCCGGATGCCGCTTCTGCGGGCTCTTGTAAAATGGTACAGCCGCGAGGAGACAGCCAGGGCCTATGAATACCTGCAAACTATTGGTCTTGCCGACTTCGCCCTCCAGCGGGCGGATGCTCTTTCCGGCGGACAGCGGCAACGGGTCGCCATTGCCAGGGCTCTGGCCCAGGAACCGGATATCCTTCTCGCCGATGAGCCGGTGGCTGCCCTTGATCCTGTGAGCGCCGTCCAGGTGATGGAGATTCTCCAGACAGTCAACCAGCAATATGGCGTTACAATTATTGCCAATCTGCATCACCTGGATTTTGCGCAGCAGTATTGTGACCGCATACTTGGTATCGCCGGAGGTTCAATTGTTTTTGACGGTCCACCGGACACCCTGGATCAACAATATCTTGACCGTATTTACCACGATGATGAATCCGAGGCAGTCCGGGCAGGAGGTTGTAACCTGCCCAACGGGACAATCGGTTCCGCTCCGGAGTCGGAATACAAGGACATACTGGCGGCAATCGATCCCGCCGGTCTGTAAACCCTTCAACCTGTTGTGTCTGGTAAACGGCTATTTTCGGCTGTTCACCATTTTTTTGCCCTTCATCAAAACTGATGAACTCGTAAAAAGATCAGGCAATGCTTAAAGATGGCTAAGTAAAAACACAGATATACAAGGAGTCGTGTTCTGTGGTGGGTCTTAACTATACATGTAGTATGCCCCCGAATCGCCACAGGACACACGACGCAGTAGATCGAAGTTTTTACGACGCCATCAAATACGATAACGTCGTGAAATGTTGCACGGTTTTTGCGCAAACTAATGTGCCTGTACTCTTTCTTCTTTAAAATTATCAAGAGCAATGTTTACCTGTAAAATAGGAGCGTTTTCCTGCGATTTTGCAACGGTTAGAAAATGAGCCGACACCTTGATAATCGTCCAATCGTTATTGATGGTCTCGCCCAGGGAAAAGATTCGGTCCTCGCCGGTTTCATGAACAAACAGACATACTTCCCCTGTATCCGGGTATACTTGCAGCACATCAAAATCCATGGTTTGTCCATCGGACTGAAAACAAAACATAAGCAGAATTATCCAGCTTAATGAAAGAATCAATACGTTTTTCATAAATACGTCCTTTCCATATTCAAGGTTACATATCACAATTTTCATTTGACGGATCGCCTTCCGGCAACGGGTTATTGATCATTGAAAAAGTAAACCATACTCCTTCAATCCCCCATTGATTATAGTACACAGGTATGTCTCTCAGTAATTTGTTAAAATTCTTATCGTACATCGGGTGGTCATCCGGCATAAGGACGACCTGATTTTTCACGAAACTAAGGATAGTTGGCGAAAAAACATGGTCTGAACCAAAAAAATCGTCACGGCTATCCACGTTGATGATTTCTCCCTGATTGTAGCTGATGCCGGTATGGTAATCGGCCAGGAGGTATAATATATTGTAAGAACCGGGGGCCTGGTTGGGAATCAGGTAATCATAGTTATCCAGAGAGACATATTGAGGGTCGTTTTCCGGAGAAAAATTAATGTATATATTTTCACGAGCATGTGCATATACATCCCAATACCGTGACATGCCCTCAGAAGCTGCGAGATTAACCGCAGCGTCACTGCCGGCATCATAGGTGGTTCCGTAAATACAGATTTTGTCCATTCTGTTGTAAAACATCAAGGGAGTCGGTTCGCTGATGTCCTTAAAACCGATTGCCACTGTTTCATCGGTTGTTGTACCCATAACGCCGTTATAGACAGGATACAGATACACATCGGTTGCCCACAGTGGAATGGGATTAACCAGGGTAAACGTCAGATCCCGGCTCTCGCCGTAACCAAGAGATATATTTACAGCATCAGACACACTATAATGAAACTCATTTGGAGGGTTGGGCGGCAGGCTCTGAAACTGGTCTCTATCTCCGCGCCGGTATTTGGCAACCAGCATTACAGTGCCGCCGTTCATATCCTGAGCGCTTGGGTCATTGTTGGTCAGCTTGAGGCTGATTGTGCCGAATCCTTCCACAGTCGGATCGATCGTGTTGATATCCACATCGGTCATGCTGTAGAGGCCGGAGTCGGGCAACTCCACTGTCAGGGCGCGCCCAATGGGGGTGGGAGTAAAATCCCCTGTTTCCGTTATTCCCAGCCGGCCCACGCCAATCCCGTCGGCTTCGGCTCCAATCCGGCCCCGGTAGACCAGGAACAGCTCGATATTCGTGGCGCATAAGGGAATGGGGTCATCGCTCAGGTCAAAGACGAATTCTGCCGGAACGTCCCTCGGCACCACGGTATCCGTTTCATATTCCCGGGTAATGTACCTGTACTGTATTTTCGATGATGCCGGAATGTAGAGGTAGGGATCGTTTTTGTCCACCTCGTACCGCACCACCAGGTGCAGACGTCCTGCCGGCATCTCCTCGCTGTCTATCCCCTCGCTCTCCCAGGTGACGTTCCTGGCATGCACGGTCACCCGGTCATAGCCGAAATTCGGGTGATCGTCCGTGTTCGTGATCTCCAGATCTGCATCGGTGACCTCCAGCCTGCCCCGGAAAAAATATTCCATCAGGGTGGCGGCATAGCCGATGGCCCTGGGCATCAACCTGTCGGCATAGTCTTTGAAAACGTTGTCATCCATGGGCGGAATATATTCGACCTGTTCCTCGACACCGGCCAGTTGGTCATAGTAATCAAAGTAAGAAACCCCGGCCAGCAGGTAACCGGTGTCGCCGTCGTCGGTTTTTACGTAATAGGGCCGCTTGACCGTATCGTTGGGCGAAAAATTGTCCGGAATTTCCCGGTCCTCAACCGTTACGCTGTGCAGTGAGGGGTAGGGAAACTGCGTATCGTTAAAGGGGTGAAACGTACCGTCTTTGACCCTGGTCTGGCCGGAGACAAAATTTGCGTTGGTGTATTCGGAGAGCCCGATGTCGGCCTGCAAGGTAACAGTCGGATTTGCGCCGGTATACAGGTTGCTGTCGAACAACCTGGCTATGGGCACCGACGCCCTCGGGTCCTGGAAGGGACTGGGCTGGGCCAGGGCTGATTTGGTGAAGGTAAAGGGGGGAAATTTGGAGAAGTATGAGGCAGGATTTCTTTTCGGCGTCATACGCTTTACATAGGCTTCATACGCGTCCGCGTAATGGCCGTCATCCCTTGCGTGTTCGGGCACGGACACATCCTCGATCAGGTGCATGATCCGGCCCACTCCCATAAAGGTCAGGGCAAAATACTTATCACGCGTCCATTGATCGGTGGAGGTCAGGGCCTGGAAAAAATAATTTCGGGTATCATGCCAGGAATAGGGGCCGCCGGGCCATTGTTCCCCGGCCTCCCATTGCGACCACAGCACCGATGAATTTCCGGACAGAAAAAACGGCAGATTCAGCACACCGCTGAAACCGGCCTCATCAAGATCCGGTTCCAGAGGATTGTGAAAATGGTTGGTCGAACGGATATAGGGAAAAGACCAGGGCGGTTTATCCTCCTCCCGGCCGCCTTGGCCGAGCCACTTAAAAATAGTTTTCTTGAAAATTTTCTCTTTTTTCCCATCAGGGAATCCCATTTGATCTTTCAGGTAAGAATCCAGCAAAAAACCGTTAATTGCTATTTTCCGGCTTCCAATAAATTTTTGAATGTCCCTGTGGGTGTCTTCGTTCAGTGCCAGGGCATTTGACC
>WFZC01000203.1 GCA_015489765.1 Desulfobulbaceae bacterium | reverse complement strand
CTGCAGGGTCGCCATGGAATCCAGGTAACAGGCGGCCAGCCGGCCCAGGCCACCGTTACCAAGCCCGGGCTCTTCCTCATGGTCAATAATCCTGCCCAAATCAAGCCCGCTCTCTTTGGCGGCGCAGGCAGCATCGTCATAGAGACCGAGATTAACCAGATTATTGTGCAGATGCGGTCCCATGAGAAATTCCGCGGAGAGATAGGCGACCACCCTGGACTCTTTATCGAGAAGGGCCTCAACCGAATTAACAAACAAGTGCTGCATCCGGTCACGAATTGCCGATGACACGGCAAGATAATAATCGTTGAGACTTGCCGTTCTCGGGGTAACGCCCTGCCGGTAAAAAAGATTGTAGGCAAAGGCCCGTTTCAACTTGTTTATCCGTTTTCGTCCGGCGGCGGACATCTTTTTTGCAGAACTCATGGGGCTGCCTCCATGGATAAGATTGACCCTTTCAGGCATGAAGAAGAGAGAGGTAGAAGTTAAATAACCCTACCACAGAGGCCCGTTTCATGGAAGAAAAGTCAAGATGACATACAGCACTGACCGAAGAAAACTGCAGGCCGCATTGCGCCGGTAACCCGGCACAGGTCTGTACATGTATCGATCGGCAAATTTCTTGACGCTCAGGGGGGCAAAGAGTAGCTTTACAGCTTTTGCTCATAAGCAGTATGACTGGACCGGATTTTTATCGTTCCGGCCACAACAGATAATGTCGACAGGTACGATGAAAGGAACCCGGATCAGCATCACTTCGTGGGCGATTTTCAGATAAACCAGCATGGCTGGACCAGATTGGCCGGCCACAACGAACAATGAAAATCTCCGACTCCGGCATGGGCAGCCATGTCCTCCGTGGCTGATTTTCTGATAAACCACCGGCTCTCAGAAATACATTCGGAGATCAGGCACAATACCCTGGATGATTTTACCCCTAATGAACGTATACAGAACCGGATTATGTCGCATTTTTTAATCAGGCATTCGAAAAAATTTTTCGCCCTGACGGCTTTCGTCGCTGCGGCGGTCCTGCTCCTCGCCCCCCCTGCGATCTTCTCCCTCATAGAAACAAAAACAGCCGCTCTCGCCGTAGTAACCATTGGTTTATGGGCAACCGGAATCATCCCGGAACACATCACCTCTCTTTTATTTTTTCTTTTGGCGATGCTGTTTTCCATAGCGCCCCCGGAGGTCGTCTTTTCCGGTTTTTCCTCAGCTGCGGTCTGGTTGGTTTTCGGAGGACTGATTATCGGGGTCGCCATCATGTCGACCGGACTGGGCAGGAGGATTGCCGACTGGATCGCAACCCGTCTTCATGGAAGTTATCTGCGCATCATCAGCGGCCTGGTGACCACCGGGGTTCTATTCAGCTTTCTCATGCCCTCAGCCATGGGCCGGGTTGTTCTCCTGACCCCCATAGCCATTTCCATAGCTGATCATTTCGGATTTAAAGGGGGAAGCAAGGGCAGGACCGGCATCATGCTGGCAATTATCCTCGGAACCTTCATCCCCGCATTCGGCATACTGCCTGCCAATGTGCCCAATATGATCCTGACCGGGATGGCGGAAACCCAGTATCATATCACCTTTCTTTACGGCCCTTACCTGTTCCTGCATTTTCCGGTATTGGGTCTGGCCAAGGCGGTACTCATCGTCGGACTTATCCTGTGGCTCTATCCGGATCACCCCACCGCACCTCCTCCCCGCCGGGAAATCTGCAGTCACGCTCCCATGACCCGAAACGAGACCATCCTGGCAAGAACCCTGATGGTTATGCTCCTCCTGTGGATGTTCGACTTCCTCCACCATATTTCGCCGGCCTGGATTGCACTTGGCGGCGCAGTTTTTCTGCTCTTTCCCGGGATCGATATTGTCGGGAAAAAACAGTTCAATCAAAAAATCAACTGGGCATCCATCTTTTTCATTGCCGGAATCCTTGGGCTCGGCGGGATGATCAACTATTCCGGTCTCGGGCAAACACTTGCCGCTAAAATCATTGCCCTGCTCCCCATCGGCGAGGGCCGGGATTTTGTCAACTACGCCTCCATCAGCTTTGCCTCCGCCCTGACCGGCATAGCGACCACCCTGCCCGGCATCCCCGCGGTCTTTACCCCGCTCTCCGAAACCCTTGCTCGAACGACGGGCCTGCCGGTCAAAACCGTACTAATGATGCAGGTTATCGGTTTTTCAACCACCATTTTTCCGTATCAGGCCCCGCCGATTGTCATCGGAATGCAGTTATCCGGCGAGAAATTCGCCAGTGCGGCAAAACTGTGCGCAATCCTGGCGGCGATAACCGCTCTTTTTTTACTGCCGATCAATTATTTCTGGTGGAAACTACTGGGCTGGTTTTAGGATCAATCCGGGTATAGACACGCGGTATCTCGTCATAAAATAATTGCAAAGAATTGGGGTTAATTCGACATTGCATGGTAACAAGACTTTGCTTTTTAATGGGTTAATATAATATGTAATTTCACTCCTGTCT